>JAJEAQ010000342.1 GCA_022822685.1 Trichodesmium sp. jk18x7bins.61 | reverse complement strand
CTACTGTCAACCCCTTTTCTGATTTTTTTTCTTTTTTCTGGGTTTTTCTCACAGCCATAATCCATGTATCTCAATCACATCAATTTTTTTCGCTTTCGGAATTTTTTCTGTTTTTCTCTACAACTGCTGGGGAAACTCTCTCTTTTTGATGTCCTTTTTTTCAGGATTTGTGGCTTGTGACTTTTTGAGTTTAGTTGTTAGAGCATGTCCCATTGAACAAACATAATCAAGCTTGCGTCTTAAAACCCCCAGGGATTTTACATGGAAAGTCCCTAGATTAATTATGGTTAATTAGTGTGACTTGATTTTATACTATACCTATAAGAAGTATAAAACTGACCAGGCTTCTTTCGCTCTCAATTTAGGTTAGGTACATCATCAGATATAGGGCAGGTAATATTGAAACTACTCCTACGTTTATCTCAATTTATTGATGGTTTGAATGAATTAATTGGACGTCTCACGTATTGGTTGGTCATTGTGATGATCCTTGTTGGTGTTTGGAATGTTATTGGACGCTATCTGGGCAGGAGTATTGGTCAAAATTTCACTTCCAACGCTTTAATTGAAATTCAGTGGTATATTTTTGACCTGGTTTTTCTTCTGGGTGGAGCTTATGCTCTCAAACATAATGAGCATGTTCGTGTAGACATTTTTTATACTAGGTGGAGTCCAAAAAGAAAAGCTCTAGCTAGTCTGATTGGTACAATATTTTTCTTAATTCCCTTCAGCATCATTTTAATTATTGTTTCCTGGAGTGCTGTTTTAAATTCATGGGCTATTCTTGAAGTTTCTCCCGATCCAGGTGGGTTACCTCGTTACCCAATCAAAACAATGATTATTGTTAGTTTTATATTATTATTTCTACAAGGAATTTCTGAAGCTATTAAAAATTTTGCTGTCTTGAGAGGTCAGCTATCACTTCAGAAGGAGTCTCATGAATCTGAGTTTTGAATATGAATGGCTAGGCCTATCAATGTTTGGAGGCGCACTCCTGCTCCTCTCTCTAGGTTATCCTGTAGCTTTTTCTCTGGGTGGGGTAGCAATCATTTTTGGTCTGATAGGTATTGCCTTAGGAGTTTTTGACCCAATATTTCTAACTGCAATGCCCCAAAGAATTTTTGGGATTATGGCTAACTATACTTTATTGGCTATACCCTATTTTATTTTTATGGGGGCAATGTTGGAAAAGTCAGGCATAGCAGAACAACTTTTAGAAACAATGGGGATATTATTTGGTAGAGTCAGGGGTGGTTTGGCTCTAGCAGTTGTTCTTGTGGGGGCTCTTTTAGCAGCTACTACTGGTGTGGTTGCCGCCACAGTAGTAGCAATGGGGTTAATTTCTTTACCTATTATGTTGCGTTATGGGTACAATAAAGAGCTGGCAACAGGTGTGATTGTGGCATCAGGAACTTTAGGCCAAATTATACCTCCTAGTGTGGTTTTGGTGGTATTGGCAGATCAACTAGGAATTTCTGTTGGTGATCTTTTTCTTGGTTCTATTTTACCTGGTCTACTCATGGCAGGAACTTTTGCTCTTCATGTTTTAATTGTTTCTTTTATTAGAGTAGACTTGGCTCCAGCTTTACCAGCAGAGGTGCGGGATATTAGAGGTAAAACTTTGGCCATAAGGGTGTTAACTGTAATGATTCCACCTTTACTCTTAATTTTATTGGTTTTGGGTAGTATATTTTTTGGAATTGCTACACCTACTGAAGCAGGAGCTGTTGGATGTGTGGGGGCGATCGCTCTGGCTATGGTTAAAGGTCAATTTAGTTGGGCTGCTTTAAGAAGGGTATCTGATGTCACCCTCAGAACAACTACTATGGTAATTTTTATACTTCTAGGGTCAACTGCTTTTAGTTTGGTTTTCCGAGGGGTTGAGGGCGATCGCTTTATGCTTGACTTACTGTCTAATCTTCCAGGTGGTACAACAGGCTTTTTATTTGTCAGTATGGCAATCATTTTCTTTCTTGGTTTTTTTATCGACTTTTTTGAGATTGCTTTTATTGTTGTACCTTTATTTGTACCTGCTGCTCAACAACTTGGAATTGATTTGGTTTGGTATGGTGTTGTGCTAGGGGCTAATCTACAAGCGTCTTTTTTAACGCCTCCTTTTGGTTTTGCTTTATTCTATTTGCGTGGTGTAGCACCCCCAGAAGTTACCACTGGTGAGATTTATCGCGGTGCTATTCAGTTCATCTTGCTTCAGTTATTGGTTTTAGTTCTGATTATTGCTTTTCCTGGTATTGTCCATTTTCTACCATCCTTGAGTGGGTAGATATTTAATCACAGAATCTGGAGAAGACTTATATCCTACATTCTGCACTTCAAAACGTAGTATAGGCTTAAAGATTCAAAAACTCAAGTGGGGCAGGGTATATACCTCACTCACTATAAAACACTCTCAGGGGAGTGGCTAAAAGAAGTTATGACCATCTCAAGAAGACATGATAAGACTAGACTGAAAGCAAATACATCAGTTTGGGAGCGTCACTCTAAACCAGGAAATCACTAATGTGCTTTTAATGTTGTATAACGTATCATGTTAGTAGGCTTGAAAAGAATTAATTGGAAAAATTAGATTAAGTATAAATGCTGCAAGTTTTCAGTCTAGTTTGACTCTTGCAAAGGCTAACAAATTTGGTTCGCTGAGTATAAGAGACTGTTTGTCAAGCAAATATTAAGATAGCTAGAGTGCTTAATTCTGGTGGCCGGCGGTGGATAACTAAAATTCTGGTGAGTACGAAGAGATATTTCCACAATGACCCACCCTACGCAAGAATTTCATCTGAGTTTTACAAACAATCTCTAAGTTTAGACACCAGGTCTAAATTCTCCCTAGCAGTCTAAACTGTGAAACAGTGAGGAGAATCTGGGGAGAGGTTGAAAATAATTAAAAAAAATTCTCAACTATTGCATTAATTAAGGAGTTTCATATATACTCGACTTTAACTCCAGCTGATCGGGGGTTATTGCAATAAAATTTAGCTAAACTTGGTTAGAGTCGACGCCCGATATTATTCGGGGCGCCTCTCCTTCAGAACCCCCTGTGAGACTTTCATCTCATCCGGCTCCTAGTTAGTCTGAGTTCTCACTCTGCTCATGTGTTCATAATGATGACAG
>JAJEAQ010000304.1 GCA_022822685.1 Trichodesmium sp. jk18x7bins.61 | reverse complement strand
TTATGAACACATGAGCAGAGTGAGAACTCAGACTAACTAGGAGCCGAGATGAGGTGAAAGTCTCACAGGGGGTTCTGAAGTAGAGGCGCCTCAAATAATATTGAGCGTCGACTATAACTTTACCCCGCCCGCCCAGGCGGGGTTTTGATCCGCTGTAACCCACCGAAGATTGGTTATTTGATGCTGTTTTTAGATTTTTTTTACAGATATCCTCTATAAAAACCAGCAGTTAACAAAGTATTTCATGTTTATGAGGTACAGTAACAACAGTTTGTCAAGCAGTTTTTTAAATGCTGGGGATTCATCACATCAAGGACTGTACCTGATGTACCTGCAATCTGCTGTATTTATTGATAGGAAGCCTCTAGGTTAAATTGTTTTAACTTAACCTGCAAGTCGGCCACGAACATTAAGCTATACTGGCATGTTTCCTTAAGTTTTTGGAAGACAATATCTGCAAAATAATTTATAGTTTTATCCCGTTCTATTTCTGTATATAGAGCCTGGTTCAAGGCTCTAATTGATACATGATCTTGATAGTTTTCCAACTGTATATTTCGCTCATTTTCAAAATCATGTTTTCCGATAGTCATAGAAAGACTTTGATTCCTAAATTCATGCCAAGTTTCATCTCTATGCTGGATGAGTTTTAGTTAAATATCTAATCAAGATTATATTTGCTTAACTAGAGAATCTATATTTTTTACTGAGCCTACAAAAATATCTATAGTTTTAGACATTGCTAATTTATCCATTCAAATTGCATTAGTGAAAGTGTGTTTGTTAGTATCATAAATAATTTCTATAATTTATCAGCTATTGAAAACTCTACTATGAGTAATATTATAGACGAGTCAGAAAGAAATGTTTATGAACAAGAAAAGTCTATTGCCAAGTTGCTGCAAGCAGAAAGTAAGCTAGTTAAAGCTTGATTATAAACATTAAATTTTGCTATAAATGCAGATGCTGAGGTAGATGGAGTACCTACAGAATTTAAAAGTTTGGCAGTTGGTGCAACAAGCTTAACTGTAAAAAATCAGATTAATAATTCAATTAAACCTGGTGGACAAGCTAGAAATATAATTATAGATGCTCCCAGCTCTGGCTTGACTGAATATGAAGCAATTAGAGGTTTAGAAAGAGCAAAAAATATTACCATAGGTAAACTAGATACTGTCCGAATTATTGGTAGTAACTATGACATCATTTCTACCGGATTTGAATAAAAATAATTTTAAAATTTTTCATTTAGAGACTTGTTTGTCAAGCAAATATTCAGATAGTTATATAGGGTTTCTCAAATTAATGAGATACACTTTTATTTGACTCTGACTCCCGACTCCCAACTCCCTACTCCCAATTCCCAACTCCCCAAAATCAGAAATCTTTGTACCTCACCAATATGAGAACTGCTATAGTGTTTAATTCTGGTGGCCGGCGGCTGAAAATAAAATTATGGTGAGCACAAGGAGATATTTCTGCCTCACCCACCCTACGCAAGAATTTAATCTGAGTTTTACAAAAAAATCTTTTAGTGTAGTATAGAAAATCTGTCTGAAAAGTTGAAAAATGTATTGAATTGTGGCCAAGCGAAACTATGAAATTTATCGGGATTGACCTTGGTTGGAAGTCTGGGAAAAGTGGTTTATGCTGTTTACTATGGGAAAATCAGCAGTTAAAAATATTAGATTTAGATTGCAAACTAGAAATTGAAGATATTTTGAATTGGATTGATATTTGGACTCCTCTACCAACACCTGCAATAATTGCTGTAGATGCTCCAACAATAATTCCGAATCAAACAGGAACTAGACTGCCAGATCAACTGACTCATAAATATTTTGGTCGTTATCATGCTGGATGTTATCCAGCGAATCTTAACCGCCCCTTTGCTGAGAGAACAGTAAAGTTTGGGATGAGTTTAGAAGCTAAAGGATTTATTCATGCACCGACCATCCAACCTCAACAACTGGGACGTTTTCAAATAGAAGTTTTTCCTCATCCAGCTATTGTTAATTTGTTTGATTTAGCACAAATTTTGAAATATAAAAAAGGCAGATTAGTAAATCGCAAATCAGAACTTTTTAAACTGCACCAATACATAAAAAATATCTTAACAACTATAGAGCCAGCTCTTGAAGTTTCCGAGAATCTATTAGATATTGAAAATATCAATAGTATAGCTACCTTCAAAAATACAGAGGATCGGTTAGATAGCTTAATTTGTGCTTATGTTGGTGCATACTGGTGGTATTGGGGCCAGACACGGAATATAGTGTTAGGCGATCAGGCAACTGGATATATAGTAGTTCCTGATAGGCTTTGTTAAACTGCTGAAATTGTTAATAACTCACCGTAAAATCAAAAGACATCTCCAAAAAAGATTCTGAAACTCTGGCGCTACCCTAGCAAAAACTTAATTTCTGGAGATGTCTAAAGATGATAACGGGAGCTTGTGTGCGATTCGTTGTAACGTGAATCACAGTAACCAGTCCGTACATAGCGTTGCCAACTTTTCTTAGAAACGGTTGAACTCTCAATCTGATGCAGGTGCAAGTCCTGCCCACCAGACTCAGGTGTGACTCCCTACCTACCCACACTGTGACCAGAATCCGAGTCTGGAGGGTGAAGTTGGGAATAGGGCGCATCAGACATCCGTTGTGGGGTGACACTGGCGCTAATGGGGAGTTCCCACGGTGAAACAGAACCTAAAAAAGCCACCTACTCGTAAGCGGGACACAACAACAAAACCAAACTTGACTGGAGTTAATTCCCGCCGCATCTACAAGCTATAGCGGCAATAGTCCAGGGAATCCAGTGGTTGAAATGGTTCCACCTAACGGGACTAACAATCAATTGAGGGAACGAATAAAAACGAACTGAAGATATAGGGGAGGTCGAACCCCGATGTAGGCTGGACGAGTAGGGGAACCCCTTCAGTTCGGGTAGGACAGACCGTAATTGGTCTGAGGTGTTCAGAATACACAAACTGGAGCAGAGCATGATTAGACACATGGACAACCATAGGTGCGGTTCGTTTCTAGCAGGAACCCCTAGCGACTAGGGACGTATGGCTAGAATCCAGCCTCTGCAACCCATACAGGGCGGATAACTGAGCTCAGAATGTGGGTGAAGTTGCAAAGCTAGTCCCACCCGCTAAGGAAAGCGTGAATCCCTAACTGGCCACAGTTCGGGAACCATACCCGGAACCCAGAGTGAAGCAGGCAACAGGACTCAATCAGAGCTAAAGCGTATAGGCGCACTGGAGTTAATGGGGAGTTGATAGAACATTATGAAATGT
>JAJEAQ010000701.1 GCA_022822685.1 Trichodesmium sp. jk18x7bins.61 | reverse complement strand
CGCATTGACTCATTGTCGTAGGGCACTTTTTTAGAAGGTTTGGTAAACTCTCCGATATCAACTCCCCATTAACCCCAGTGTGCCTATGCGCCTTAGCTCTGATTGGGTTACTGATGCCTGCTTCACTCTAAGATTCCGGGTTTGGTTTCTTTCGGTGAGGCCAGATAGGGATTCACGCTTTCCTTAGCGGGAGGTCCTCGCTGAGCGGCTGCACCCACATTCTTAACTCAGTTATCCGCTCTGTATGGGTTACAGAGGCTGGACTATAGCCATACATCCCTAGTTGCTAGGGGTTCCTGCTAGAAACGAACCGCACTCTTTGTAAATATTATCAGTCTTGAGTAGGGGTTAGGAGTTGGGAGTTGGGAGTTAGCCAGACGCTCCACACAGAAAATACTGTCAAATAGAATTTTCATAAAAAATCTTCTATGTTGATGTTATCATCAGTATTTTCTGAGAATTTTTCAGTATTATTTACTTCATTCTTGTTGTCATATCCCCATTTTAAACCTGATTCAGCAGCACGTTTAGCAGTAGGATTATTAACCCCATAAATTGGTTCTGGCTTAATAACTTCTAAAGGCTGAACTTCTGGTTTTGTTTGTTCTTGCTCTTGGTATTGAGGAGATGGTTTCGGTTTAATTCGACCTTTACGTCTACGAGAAGTCTGTTCTTCTGTAGTATTTTCCGTAACAACTTCATACAAAATTGCTAACTTATTTTCCTCACTACCTCGACGCAAAACTCGACCTAATCTTTGAATATATTCTCGCTCACTACCAGTACCAGATAAAATAATAGCTACCCTGGCATCTGGCACATCAACACCTTCATTTAAAACATGAGAAGCTACAATGGTTTTATATTCCCCAGTGCGAAATTTACTTAATACTTCATGCCGTTCTTTTACAGGTGTTTGGTGAGTAATTGCGGGAATCAAAAACTCATGAGAAATGCGATAAACCGTTGCATTATCAGCCGTAAAAATTAAAGTCCGTTCTGGAAAATGTTGAGCTAGTAAATTAGCAAGAGTTCGCAATTTTCCCTCTGTACCAAGAGCAATTTCTTTAGCTTGACGGTGGGCTAACATAGCTCTACGTCCAGCCGGGGAACTGGCACTGGCCATGACAAAATTTTTCCAACCATTCAACCCTCCTAATTTAATATTTGCCTGCTTTAAAAAGTCGTTACGAATTGTCATTAATTTGTTATATTCTTCCCTCTCTTGTGGGGAAAGTTTGACCATTATTTGCAGGATTTGATGGTCAGCTAAAGCTATACCTGCTAACTCTTCAGGAGTTTTGCTGAAAACTGTAGGTCCGACTAAATAATCTAGGTCAGAATGGCGGCCATCGGAACGATTGGGAGTTGCTGTGAGCCCTAGGCGATAAGGAGCGATCGCATATTCAGCAATTACCCGATAAAAATCTGTAGGCAGGTGGTGACATTCATCAAAAACTAATAGAGCATATTTATTCCCGATCGCCTCAATGTGAATAGTTGCACTGTCGTAAGTCGCAACTAAAATTGGTGTTCGATCACGAGCCCCTCCACCAAGTAACCCCACCTCTAAATCTGGAAAAGCTGCTTTTAAATGTGCGTACCACTGATGCATCAAATCTAAGGTAGGTACTACTACTAGGGTAGTGCGAGGAGTTGCCTGCATTGCCAGTTGTGCCAAATATGTTTTTCCTGAAGCAGTAGGGAGAATCACCACCCCATTTCGATTAGCCTGTTTCCAAGCTTTCAATGCTGCCTCTTGATGGGGATAGGGAGGCATCTCCAAACTAGAAATAAGTTCGAGAGGTACAAATTCTTTGGCTTTGTCAATAAAATCGATTTTTGCTGTTTTTAATGATTCTACTAATGGGCGATAGTCTATTGCCCGAACCCGGAATTTTTCTACTCGATCATCCCAGGTTGCATAGTCTATCCAAGCTTTGCCCTCTGGTGGGGGATGAAGGATGAGAGTGCCGCGATCGAATGTAATTGTTGGTGTACGATACATGATTCTAAATTAGAAACCATCCCCCACATCATAAATTGGGAAGCCATTTCACCACAACTTTAATAGTAAGTAGTAGTAAATCCAGCCTATGAGAAGGTTTTTGGCGAAAAATATCATGTTGAGCCTGTCGCCGACATGAATCGGATAATTAGTTATAAAAAGTTTGTAGTTGCGATGTGGCGCCAAATATATATGAAGCGCTGCATCGCAACTACGAACCTAGTTATGAGTGTTTTACCGAACATGATAAACATGGTCTTAGGAGCATGAGTTATAATAAGCTTTGCTCCTACAACCAATGTTTCATAAGAAGTTAAGCAATTACATCGGGGCAATCTGGAACTTCATACATCACTATAATGCTACAATTTGTACTTGACCATGACTCAGGAGGACTGGCCCAAATTACAGATGGAGACTGAGCTAGGGAGTTTTTTCAATTAACTCATAAATTTGACAACCTTCGTCATCCACAGAAACAGCTGCCCGCTGGCCATCAAAAGATATTCCATGGATATTACTGCCTGAGTAACCAAAGGTTTGGGTATGCTCCCATTTGCCTCCTGTAAATGCGAAAACCATTAGCTGAGAGTTACTATCATCTGCACCATTTACAAGAGATAAAGGCGCTAGGGCGATATTGTTTCTCATAGCCACCGGGCCCATTATACTCCCAGCTGGATAATCAATGATCTGATCTAGGCGATAAGTAGTTCCTTCTAGTTGGTAAAAAAGGATTTGTTCTGGGGTGGACTGGTTCACCATGAGGAAATTCTCATCAATAGCTACAGAGTAGCCAAAGCCTCTGAGCAGATGCTTTGTACTAGCCGGCGGTTGAACTGTCCCCACACCATAGCACTCAATATAGTTACTCCTGGGTTGGCACCTGTAAATATAGACCGCACCATTCTGGAATCCAGATTGATTAGTTGCATTATTTATTCCTACCGCGATTGTTTGTATTTCACCTTGACTAGTTATATCGACCTGCCCAATATAGTAGCTTGTATTTACACTCAAAACACTCGGTAGGCTTATCGGTGTGAATAATTCACGTGAGAATTCTCCATTGTATAGCTCATAAGTGTTGTATACTCTGTCACTGCCCTGCTCAAACTCTGAAGACAGAATCACACGTTCTAGTCCAAGAAATAAGATAGGATCATGCAGGAGTATATGCTCGCCAAATTTATCGAATTCCCTTGCCCCATAGAAGTTGTCCACGGTCTGTTGATTTCCCCATTGCCTAGTCTCCTCATTGAATTCATAAATGTAAACTCTGCCCGCCGAAGATTGATCACCAACGGTAAAATCAGGAAAACCAATAGCTAGGGTTTTGCTATTCGCGCCAATTCCTTCACCGAAACTTGATGGACCCCCCTGACTAATCGTTTGTTTTTCTTCCCACTGCCCTTCTGCGTTCAGCTCGTAAAAAACAACACTGTTTTGATCCGGAACTTGGATAAACAGATATTGATTGTAAATTTCGACATTCCCCGAACCTAC
>JAJEAQ010000018.1 GCA_022822685.1 Trichodesmium sp. jk18x7bins.61 | reverse complement strand
AGTACGTTTTTTGGTTAGGACAAAAATCTGGGTTGAATGGCAAGAGGTAAAAGGCATGCATAGGAATGTCCTAACCTTAATGCGTAGCGCTATAAATGTATGAGAGACTGTTTGTCAAGTAAATATTAAGATAGCTCAAGTTTTTAATTATGGTGGCCGGCGGCGGACAACGAAAACTCTGGTGATTGCGAGTAGATATCGACCCCAGGGCCTACCCTAGGCAAGAATTTAATTCAGTCATGAATTACGACGCATTCACGCTACATATAGCGTAATAACTGGTAAAAATTTGGAAACTCGTCACTATATATAGTTATGTTGCGTAAATCCTGTCAGTTTTACAAACAATCTCTGAGAATTTCCTCTGCGATCGCTGTGTAGAGATGTCAACTAACGCTAAAACTCTCAGGAAACTCCACTTTTAAAACAGGCAAAACTGGACAAGGTTTTTGTTCTTGTAAATTTTCTGGTTTGTTCCAACTAAAAGGTGCTAATTTGGCCGCCGACATCCATAATAAACGTTTTGCTCGTGTCATAGCTACATACAATAAACGAAATTCTTCTGCCGTTTTCAAATATCCTGCCTCTTCCCAAGCAGTAGAAATATCTGGTAAATCTTGGCCCTGTAAACTAGCGCGAATTTGTGCCCTTGCCACTTCAGCGAAGTCAAATTCTCCCAAAAAATTGGCTTGGGGTAAGACTCGCAAATTACCAGGAATTATATTTTCATGCAAAAAAGGTAGAAAAACATAATCCCAATCTAAGCCCTTAGCTTTGTGCATAGTAATAATAGTAAGTTGCTGGGGGCGAGTATCATTTTTCTCTGCATCTTCCTCAACTTCAACAGGTTTAAATCTTTCGGAATTCACTATTTCATTTAACACCTCTAAGATGGCATTCATGGAACTATTACCAGCAATTTGTTTAGCTACTCTTTCTGCTAATTTATCTACAGTTGCTAAATCTGATTGTTCATAATTTAATGCTAAAGCTAGAAAAGAAATTAACTGATACAAAGGTAATTCTGATTTAGCTCTGAGCAAACTACGACAAAAATCACGACATTTGCGCACTTTTTCTGATTGGTAAGGATCAAGAGGGCCTGGGTAAAGAAACTGTTCTGGTTGAGAGGCCAAAACATTATAATCTTGCTGAGGAATTAAGTCGCGATCGCCCAAAACCTTCAAAGCAGATTTTAAATAATCGGGGGAATGAGGACGGTCAATAAATTGCATTAATGCTAGAATTTCTGCTGGAATTTGAGAGTGACGACCTCCTTGAGAAACGTCATGTATTTTCAGATAATGTTTGCTTAAATCAATATTTATTCCATATTTTCCCGGATTATTGAAAGTATCTGCAATAAATTTACCTTGTTTATTTTCTCTTACCAATACAGCAAAGTTACCTTTGGGATTTTCTTTCAGTAAATTAATGATGCGTTTACCCATTAACTCAAGTGTTTGATAAATATTCCTAGGTTCATATATTTCTAAACCACTACCAGTAGGGAGAGGATTCTGAGGATTATAATTATTTCCTGTTTCTTGAACAACTACAGGATGAATAGTTTGGTCTCGAAATGGTTTTTCTTTTCCTGTTAATCCAGACTTATTTACCCATTTCAGAACAAAATTAGCTGCATTGATAATTATTTCACAACTGCGACCTGCTTGTTCCATAACCGCTAACTTTTCTAGCTGTTCACAGTCTTCGCAAAATTGTCGGAAATCTATAGGAGCGGCTGGAGTAAATGTAGAGTTAATTGCTTGATTTGGATCTCCCACGCGCATAATATTTAGATGATTTAATTTTGATAATCTTTGCTGTTTGGGAGTCTTAGTAGACTCTAAGTTACTGTTATTATTTTCACTAGATGTAGCGAGTATTTCTAATAGTTTAGTTTGCAAAGGTGTAGAGTCTTGAGCTTCATCTTCAAAAACAGCAAATACTTTGTTTTGCCATATTTTCCTAGCACTTTCATTTTGTAAGACCTGTAATGCTGCTAAAATCATTTCATCATAGTCAATTAATTGACGCTCTTTCAATATTTCCTGATATGTTTGATATAAATTAGCAACAATAGTCAAAATTTGATAATGCTCATTACTTTGTGCTTGTAGTTTCCACAAATCTTCTACTTTCAGACCAGAACTTTTTGCTTGTTGAATTGATTTCCATACTAATTGAGGTAATACTTCGGTACGTAAAACTGACTGCCTTCTTAAGCGTTCGGTTTCTTCCCCATCAAATTGAACTCCTTCGATTAAGAGTTGATAATGTCTGGGGTGATTAGCAATCCAATTTTCTACACAAGTGCGAGTTATTCTGTTACTAGGGGTGGGAAGTATTAAATTATAATTTTCTAAATCTAATTCTGATAATTCAGGACGACTTAGAGCAATACTTAAGGCTAAACCGTGCAAAGTATGAACAACAAAACTGCCTTCAGGTAAAGATAATTCACGTAAATGTTTGCGGATTTGAGTTTTAATATTAGCTGCTGCGGAACGGGTGAAAGTGACAATAATTAATTGACGGTGATTATGTAATTGATAACGGGCGATCGCTAAAGCTGCTGCTGTTGCCATGCCATAGGATTTTCCTGCCCCAGGAACTGCGGAAACTGCCAATGGCCCTCCTTGCCAGTCAGCCATTTGCTGTTGCCCTGGCCGCAAATTGGAACGAATTTGTTTTATTTTTTGTTCTCTTGAACTTGCTAAGGATAAACTATTCTCTACATCTGTAGAACTTGTTTCAATATCAGTAGATGGAGGTGTTAAATTATCTTTAAAGTCGTCAGTCACCTTGTTTCAAGCTTATTTATTCTTCAATCAATCCATTGTAGCTAAAAGAAAACAAATATAGAAAGTTGTACCAGTAGCTGAATCTGATTCAAAATAAATCTCTCCACCATGAGCATCAACAATCGTCTTAATAATAGTAGTTCCTAGCCCAATACCACCTTGTTTTCCATAACTTACGAAAGCCTCAAATAAATTATCCTGAATGTCTGGAGGAATACCAGGCCCATTATCTGAAAATGTAATTTCTACCCATCGATCTTTTCTTTGAGCTTTAATTTCTATTTTGCCTTCAATTTTATCGAGAGCTTCTACAGAGTTAGCTAATAAATTTTGGAGGGCACGGTTAATTTTATTTTCATCAGCATTTATGAGTAAACCTTCTTCAAAAGAAACTATCAAGTCTACAGCAGCAGATTCAATATAAACCTGGTTTAATTTTTGAAAGTCTTGTAATAGCTTTGCTATGTCAATTTTATGACAATATAGTGTTGTATTTCCTTGAGAAAAGGCAAGTACTTCTTCTGCCATATTTAACATTCTCTGAACTTGCATCGATATTAAATCACACCACTCTCGACTTTCTTCATCTTGGTGCAATTCTTTCAACATAGAACTTGATAATTGAATTCCAGTAAACGGACTTCTAAAGTCATGAATAATGGTGTTGACCATTTCTCCAATCAAAGTCATTTTTTCTTTATAGGCTAATTGATTGACATATTCAGTCGTCACTGTTCTTAATCTTTGGGATAAAATACTTAATATTTTTAAAACTACATCTCCTTTTGTATTAGCTAATATATCTATTATGGATTCATAGGATATTTGGGCCACAGTTGTTTCCTTAGTCGCAATCACTCTCGCACTTCTTGGCTTTTTATCTATAATCCCTAATTCTCCAAAATAACCATTAGATTCAACGGATGTAATTATAACGTAATTATTACCTTCACCGCTTCTTTTACTAACTTCTACTTCACCTTCTAAAACTAAGAATAAAGAATCTGAATCATCACCTTCGTCAAAAATGATATCTTGTGTATTAATTTTTTTTATAATAGCAATCTGGGATATATGTGCAGCTTGTTCAGGTTCAAAATAGCAAATAAATTGATGTGATTCTAGTTTCATTTTGTAGTGGAATATGGTATGTATTTAGGTTGGATATTATTGGAGATGATTAATGAATCTACCAGACAAAATCTTGACTGTCAAAATTTGCAAGTTCTATGACATAATACAATTTTGAGACCAGAGAGATCAAGAAAGAAGATTGGGCTAGCAAAAAAAATAACTTTGGTAAATGATTTATATTCAGTTACAGCATAAAAATTATCCTCTAGCTTTTAATTACTAATATTCTTTGATTACTAATAAATTGAACATGAGTAAAAGCGACCACTAAAGCGCTCGCTCAAAATAGTTTAATTTTTAATATTAACTCAGAAGAGTTAGCTAGCTTACTATTTTGTCGAGTTGCTGATTGATTGTGGATTCATAAAACCTCTATAACTAGAGAATATTGATTAAATTGATTTATGATTTTTTTTAATAGGATTATTGTTTATATTCATCCTGGATAATAGTTTTTATGAACTGATATATGGGAGAGCTTAATATAAAATTATATCTAATTCGTGATGATTAGAGTTGTCACTTAATCAGGATTAAATTTTATGAATCTCTATACTCAACCTTAAGTCTAGTTTTTTTTATTTCTCAATAGACTCCATTCATCGCTATGACTGAATTTTGGATGATTTTTTAGTTTATTTATAGCGATTTAGCGACCAGTTTATTAGACTAACTTGCCTTTTCTCTAACTAATTCAGGACTTAAGCAGGGAGTGCTTAAGGTTACTACATTTTATGATATTTCTTTAAAAAAATGCTACAAATTCAACCTTGATGATACAATCTGAATCTAGTAAAAGATACTGTTATTCTGCATGATAGATGATTAGTAAGTCGGTTGCCTTACCCATTCATCAAGCTCCTAGTCAAAGCGAATTTAGCTTCCTCCGGGAGAAAGCAATACACGCTCAAATTGAGCGTGTGGGACTGGGTTGATCAAGTGGGGAATTACTTCCCCACACAACCCCCTCATAAATCCAGGCGTTGGATGTGGTACAATGGTTAATAGATATCTCCAAAAATGAGGTGGAAATCCTGGTAAAATAAGGGCAAAAATTTAATTTCTGGAGAGGTCTAATAGAGAAGAAGC
>JAJEAQ010000107.1 GCA_022822685.1 Trichodesmium sp. jk18x7bins.61 | reverse complement strand
TAGTAGTAGGGTGGGCAAATATCAAAGTTATTTAGCATTGATATCAATACACTCAAAAACTGCCCACCTGACATATATCTGTGGGAAATTATTCAGAACTTAAGTAGGCAGGCTAAAAAAGTTGTAAAATGTCGTAGACCTAAATCTGTAGAGGTTAGTAGTAGGGTGGGCAAATATCACGGTTATTTAGCATTGATATCAATAATTCAAAAGTTGCCCACCCTATATCATGTCCGCTTGGGGACTGTGTGAATTTCATTATCAGGCAGAAAAATTAGGTTTACCAAAAATAGTTTCTATTCAGAATGCTTTTAATTTGGTAAACCGTGTTTTTGGCGTTGCACAGTGACGAATGATTAGGAGAATTGAGGAATTTGCCCATGTTTCAAATAATAGATCAGCAAGGGAACTGATCTGTATAACATATCTATGGACTTGGAATAACACAAAGTTTTGCGATGTAACCTAGCCAGGTAGTGCCTCAGACGGCAGTTTTCTCCTTCTACTCTCATAGATGTTTTGCTAACTAGGTGAAAGTACTCCCCACCGCTGGGTGAACACAATCGGAGATTAAGCCAGGAGCAGCTTTGTATCCGTCTGTAATATCAGGAAAACAAGCTCCACCCTGAATCTGCCACAATGTGGTCGAGGTAATCAAGGAGCGAACCTCTTACAGAGGAGCAACCCTTATGCCTATTACAAACTTCAGAATTCCTGGCAGTTGGCTATTCACAACACTCCAGATCCAGATTGTTTTTTTGAGCCAATAAAAGTATGGAGTTGATCAATTTGAGCCGTCTCAGGAATTTCATAGTTGTCGTCAGGAATCTGTGCTTCTGCAAGTCTTACCCAGTTAAGCATGCTCGTTATGGGAAACACCGGTGACTCTCTCAATGGCTCAGAATCCCATACCATTAAGGGACATTTTCACACAAAGCTTTTTGACCTCAGTACTGTAACTCTTAGGGCAGGGGTTTTCTCGAAATTGAAGGCTACACTCCCGGCCAAGATAACTTTGTTTTCCCTGACGATGACCATTTTTGACCACTTTATGACTTTGACAATCAGGACAATTCATAGGCAGGTTCCATAATATCATTCTTTATGATGCAACACTGTGTTTTTCATATAGATTTAGCTGAAGCTTGCCGATTTAATCATGTGGGGTTAATGGCTTATAGTCTTCATGTAGGATGACTTCGTCATCGGCGTAGCGTATTAAGGTGAGGCTTTTACATTTGTCTTGTCCGCCTCGTTGGCAACCTTTAGCATTTTTCATGTTAATGCTCTGGGCAAATTCATTCAGTGCCTTTGTGCTCCTGGTGTTCTAATTGCTTTGATTTTACCTTCTTTTTCCCATCGTCTAAGGCTGGAGACGCTAACTCCCTGGGTATTTGCTGCTTCTTTTGGTGTGACATACTTAGTCATAACCGTTTATATCTTCTACTATCAGTAGATCATAATTGTAGTAATTTTAAACGGTTTAGTGATTTTTAAGGAGAAAAAATGTTACGAGATGTTACGTCACCAAATAGTATTTGAGAAAAAGTGGTAATTTCTTGATCGAGGAGAATCTTTTGCATTTCTGAATCATCAACTTCTTTCCATCTTTCCAAAACTTTCATTTTTTTTGCTCCTTGTAACATTTTTAAATATTTATCAAGCTTGTAATAAGTATCTAGTTGAAACAATTTTTTCCACTTAGAAAAAATATCTGAATTTTTTAGATCCCCACTAAAATTTAGACCGTCGAACGAACTTCCACCACCAATACTAGAAACTACTTTTGTGGATGAATCATCAAAAGTCCCCCCTAATTTGTGAGAAAGCTGACGTCTATATTTTTTATCTGAAAACCATCTATTATAATTAAAGACTATTTTTGAAGGCTCTGGATTTTCTTCAAGTCTGATTGCTTCCTGAGCAATATCTTTCCAAAACTTAACTATAGTATCTATGTCTTTAATTCCTGTTAACTGTTCTCTGCGTTTCAATCTACTAGCCAAAAAATTGTAAGGATCACGAATAATGATAGCGTCGATTCTTTGCTCACTTTCCCCTAGATAGCAAGTTCTTTTTTGAGAAAATTCTTGAGAGTAGAAACTATTTAAAATTTCTGTATTTTTTTTGAGACAATTATTATCATCTTCATAAGAAAACACCAGTAAATCTTTCGGAATACTTTGAAGGTTTTGTAACAGATTAACATCATCACTAATTAACTGCTGATAAATTTGTCCATCAGGAAATTTTTCTATATTATAGACAAATATTTCTCTAGCAGTATAAAAAGGATTATAATCACCATGACGTACATTATTTAGAAAACAAACTTTTTTTTCCTTATGCTGACCTATAATCCAATTTATAATAGCATGATTTCCACTTCTTTGCAAACCACAGACTCTAATTTCTAATTTATTTCTTTTCATAATTTTACTGCCATTATTTTATTTGATGAGATAATTCAGGCTCGGTACTCCTGAATTCATTAGGGCATTCTGTGGGAGTGGCGGATGGATAAATGGGTTGAAGACCCCTGCAAAACTGTAAATTTGGTGGTCTTCAACTCCCTTCGGGATAGGCAAGAAGGAACAGGCAAGAGCGCCGAGACCCGGAGTGGCTTCCCTTGGGTATCCCCCGCTATATTGCTCCCTTGATCTCCCACTGCCTTCTTCAGTCTTAATTCTGCCCCCTTATGGCAGAATTTGATAATATAGGTTTTCAAAATGATACTAAATCCGGTTGTCAAAATTTACTTTTTTTTAGAAAAAAACAACTAAGATAAGCCTGATACCGAAAAAGCCTACTTAGGGAAGCATGCATGATCAATCTGATGAGCTTAAAAGAAAGTATCTCAAAAGTAAAGATTCAGTAGAATCAAGAAGATGACAT
>JAJEAQ010000147.1 GCA_022822685.1 Trichodesmium sp. jk18x7bins.61 | reverse complement strand
TATGACAAAATTAACTCCAACCAATTGAGGACTGCTATATGGATTTACTTACTCAAACACAAGGTTTGATCTATTCGTCAGAGCTGACATTTTATGAAAGAAAAATTTTTCAATTACCTAAAAATAACTTCAATATAAGAATTAGGGTTTTCTGCAACCCAACCCAAAGGGGAATTATACCTAATTTCAAAATGTAGATGAGTTTCCTCAACATCAGGTTGGCCTGTATGACCAACCGTTCCTAAAAATTCTGCCTGTGGAACTTTTTGACCAGTTTTAACATTAATAGAGTTTAAATGAGCGTAACGAGTTTGTTTGCCAGCAGCATGATTAATAACTACTAAATTTCCATAATTCCCTTGTTTCCCTGCAAATGCCACAACACCTTCTCCTACTGAAAAAACCGATGTGCCGCGATCGGCTATTAAATCTAAACCACTGTGAAAAACCACTTGATTTTTAATCGGATGTAACAGCCAACCGTAACCTAAAATTACCCTAGCTTCAAAAGGTAAAGGATAACCTTTTAATGAGGATATTTTAGGAGGTACTTTTTGTCCTGGAGACCAATTAACACCAGGTAAAAAAACCACTTCTGGTGCTTGTTGATTTAGTGTTTCTGGGCAGCCATTAACTTCATATAAAGCATCAGCTCGGATATTATAATTTTCTGCAACATTTTTCCAAGTTTTACCAGTAGGTACTTTGACAGCAATACCGTTATAGGGAGGAATGACAATTTCAGTACCCACTTTTGGTTGTCCTTTCTCAAGTTCTCGATTAAACGCTAACAGAGTAGGGGGAATCAGGTTGTACTGTTTGGCAATAACTTCAATAGTTTCTCCTGGAGCAACAATATGACGTTGGAGACGAGATAAAGCAGGTGGAGGACAAACTTCTTTTGCTTCTTCAGAGATAGAAGGGGTAGGAATTTTTAGACGTTGTGATTGGGCCTTGGCCTGCATTGCTAACAATCCACTGATGAACCACAATAATGTCGTCAGAAGGCAAAAGCAGGATTGAGGATTCATAAGCAATACAGATCAATGAGACAATAATTCATAACTTGATAGTAACTTTTGTGACAATTCCTTGGCAGTTTTAGAGACTGTTTGTAAAGTAAATATTAATATAGCTAGAGTGTTTAATTCTGATGGGTTACGGCGGACAACTAAAATTATGATCAGTACAAGGAGTTATTTCCGCCTAACCCATCCTACACAAGAGTTTAATCTGAGGCGTGACAAACAATCTCTTAGTCAAAAAATTTTTTAACTTGCCTGGTAGGAAGTCCTACTTTTTGTAGCTCAGTAACTTCATGATCAAAGCCAGCTTTCGCTTTTGGACATCTCCACTCCCCTTGACAAGCAGGAGGTGCATCCATTAGGATCAAGTTCTATACAATGGGAATAATCTAAATTATGTATAAATTGTCACTCATAAGTCAGTTGAAGAATCCCGTGTTGTTGCCATCGCACCACGTCGTGATTTATGTCAATTGCCCGCAGTTTTTGTGACATCTTGATTATCCCTGCTATCGTTAGTTAGTTAATTATATTTCCAGCAAAAACATAGGATATGCAATTTGGCATGATTGGTCGCTTTTGGACTCATAACTTGATCCGAAATGATTATCTCCATGATTCGTGTGATAGCAGAAAATTAAACACCCACAATTCTTTCCCATTATGTAGACGAGTCGGGAATCGGAGTGGGGGAGGTTGATAAATATTGCTACAAAGCTTGAGGCAGTAAGACTGATAAGAGGTGTATGTCAGGTGGGTAAAAACGCTCAATTTATGGAGGCTCGCCGATAACTTGATATTTGCCCACCCTACTAGATTAGGCATATTGCTACCATCTACTGAAAATGATTGATACGATTTTAGTTGCCCAAGGGCCAGAGTTAAAGTCTGTGAGGCGTGGTCTTAGTCCTAAGTTATCTATTATACCTCAATTGTTATCTCTACCTATAGGTCAAGAATCCGTGACTCGCTACCTGAATCAATGGCAAAAAAAACAGGATTTCTGGTCCCATAAACCATCAACGGTATTAGTCACAGGGTTGTGTGGTAGTCTCTCTAGTAAATATCAACCAGGAGATGTAGTTGTTTATCGAGACTGTGTTTTATTTGATGGCTCTGAGTTACTCCAGCAAAAATGCGATCGCGCTTTAACTACTAAATTGCAAATACACCTACAAGAAAAAGCCTCTCTAGTAAGAGGCTTCACTAGCGATCGCTTCATCTACAAGGCGGAAGAAAAACAATTATTGGGAAAAAATATTGGTGCAGAAGTTGTAGATATGGAAGGTTTTGCAATTCTCAACTTCTTTGCTAACTTATCTGTTTCTGTGGCGATGGTGAGGGTAATCAGCGATGACTGCTATCATGACCTTCCGAATCTCACTGGTGCTATAACATCATCAGGAAATTTACAATCACTGCCATTAGCGACCGCTATGTTTCAGCAACCACTAGCTACTTTCCAACTGATTCGAGGCTCCATCAAAGGATTAAAAGTATTGCAGGAGGTTACAGCCTGTCTTTTTAATTGCTAAAAAGAATCAGGCAGTTAGTATGTCACCATCCTATTGTCTTTTCTTGTTCAAACTGATTTAGTAGTCGTGTCACAGTTACACGACTGGTACCAATAATCTCAGCTAACTCTTGATGAGTTAAGCGAAT
>JAJEAQ010000415.1 GCA_022822685.1 Trichodesmium sp. jk18x7bins.61 | reverse complement strand
CACGCCTTCCTTAGCGGGTAGGACTAGCTTTGCAGCTTCACCTACATTCTTAACTCAGTTATCCGCCATGTGTGGGAACACATGGACTGGACTCTAGCCATACATTCTTTAGAAGTTCCTGCTAGAAACGAACCGCACTACCATTTGAGTTTAAATATGTCACAAATAGTTTCCCACTCAATTATGTGAAATAATCGCCTTAAATTACTGTAGCGTGAAAGTATATACAATCAAAATTTTGATTGTCTTGAGTGCGTCTTACATTCTGGAGGGGCTGTGTGCGAAAGTAATTCCGCATAGTAGGCGCCCCGTAGAAGACCTCAGAATTACGCACTCGGTACATGACTCTCTTGTCTAGTATTCCTTTGGGAGGTGTGGGAGGTGGCGGTGTGCGTCAGAGTCGTCCGCACCTTTTAAGCCCTGTTCTGTAATCGACGCGAAGTTTCAGGAACCCATGACTTTTGAGCTTCCGTGAAACATTATGACTACTATTCACCAGATAGGTGTAGGGGAAACTATTGCAGCACGGGAGAAATAAGAGTCTATCCCACTAATACGATTTTTTGGGAATTTCATTGTTTTTTCATTGGCTTAATATAAGAGATTGTTTGTAAAACTCAGATTAAATTCTGGCGGAGAATGGGCTATTGCGGAAATATTTCCGGCGTTGCTGATTTGGGCTATGAATTATAATAGTTGATGGATATGTTGAAGTATTTAATTAGTCTTTTAATACATTATCTTCCCTGGAAGGATGTATCTTTTCCATATCGTTCGTTCATAGCTTGATTCAGCAACACCATATTTCCTTGTACTGATCATAATTCTAGTTATCCGCCCGCCGCCGGCCATCAGAATTAAACACTCTAGCTATCTTAATATTCAGTTTACAAACAGTCTCTAAGGGTTTGAACAATAGTGAGATAGGTTCAACTAACCAGTGACAAAATACTCAAAGCTTTACCAAATACTACTTTTGCATGAATGGCTTTTGACTTTTGACGAACGCCTAGAGGTACTCGATGAAATTTTTATGAAGCCATCACCATTCCCCCATCTACATTAAACACTTGACCTGTAATATACTTAGCTGCATCATCAGCAGCCAAAAACCTAATCATACCTGCTACTTCCTCCGGAGTACCATAACGACCTAAAGGAATAAACTTAATAATTTCCTCAGAATTCTTCAGCTCTTTAGTCATATCAGTAGCAATAAATCCAGGGGCAACAGTATTTGCTGTAATACCACGATTAGCAAGTTCTTTGGCTACAGTTTTAGTAAAACCAATTACTCCTGCTTTTGCTGCACTATAATTAGCTTGGCCAGGATTACCCATTTGCCCAGCTATTGAAGCAACATTAATAATGCGCCCACTCTTTTGTTTAAGCATAATCTTGCTCACAGCACGGGTGCACAGAAATATCCCAGTCAGATTTAGGTCTATTACCGATTGCCAGTCATCAGGTTTCATGCGCAATAGTAGGGCATCGCGGGTAATGCCAGCATTGTTAACCAAAATATCGATGCGACTCCATTTTTCCATCACTTCTTTAACCAGCCCATCGATTTCCTCAGCTTTGGATACATCTGCTTGTAGTGCCATCCCGGTATCACCTGCACTAACTATTTCTGCTACTACTTCTACCGCCGCACTACTAGACTTGGCGTAATTAACAACTACATTTGCCCCTTCCATTGCCAAAGCTAAAGCTGTTGCTCGGCCAATTCCTCTGGATGCACCTGTGATTATTGCTACTTGTCCTTTTAAACGTTTTAGTGTTTCGGGTAATCCCTCCATAATCAAATCCTTTTTGTATATCAAAGTTGAAACTAACTTATGTTAGAAGATTTTGACACTCTGTCACTAATATCTATTTAACTAGGAGAACTTTTTTTAATGATTTGTCAATCTAGATTGACTTTTTTTGATCAAAAAAACTGTGGCATTCTCTCTTCCCGCGCCCTTTTCTCTTTTCCCTTTTATGGACTATTAAGTATTTATAACCAAGATCAAAATCCAATATAAACTATAAACTTTCTAGTCAAAGTGCGTTAATAAAGTAAAATATATATTAATATTTTCTGGTCGTCATTCGTCCCAGCACTTACTATCGTTGAAGCATGGGCTAAAAGCCGACATTTAAAGTAAAATGTTTAATTATGACAATAAAAAAAAAATTCAATAGTTTTGAGCAACTACTTGCTGATTCAGACTTGCCTGTTTTAGTTGATTTTTACGCTACTTGGTGTGGCCCTTGCCAAATAATGGTCCCAATTCTGGCAGAGGTCAATCAAAAGATGAAAGGTAAACTGCGAGTCGTTAAAATTGATACAGATAAATATCCTCAATTAGCATCACTGCATCAAATTCATGCTTTACCAACTTTGCTCTTGTTTAAAAATTGCCAGCCAGTAGACAGAATAGAAGGGGTGATGCAAGTATCACAGTTAATTCAACGCTTAGAGGGTATTCTCGAATCAGGGAGGGTGAGCTGAAGGATAAATTGGATATGGATACCTGTCGTGCGGTTCGTTTCTAGCAGGAACTCCTAGCAACTAGGAGTGTATGGCTAGAGTCCAGCCCATGTGACTCCCACACATGGCGGATAACTGAGTTAAGAATGTGGGTGAAGCTGCAAAGCTAGTCCTACCCGCTAAGGAAGGCGTGAATCCCTACCAGGCCACAGTTCGGGAACCATACCCGGAACCTAGAGTGAAGCTGGCATCAGTGACTCAATCAGAGCCAAAGCGTATAGGCACACTAGAGTTAATGGGGAGTTGATATTGGAGAAATTACTGAACCTTCTGAAAAAGTGTCCGAATCCAATGAGTCAATGCGAAAACAAAATGACTACATAATCGGAGTAAGTCCCGCAGTATCTTGTCGGGGATAACTGCATTCCTGGGATGACGATGGGCAAAATGAAGGCGACTAAGTCAACAAAAACAATTCTTTTCTCGGAACGAATAAAAACATTAGGTAGGTCTTGAGTGAGGTCGAAAACTCAGGTAAACAGGGTAGAGTGAATCCCTGCCTAGTGGGTAGGATGCAACCATAAACTGGTTGCGGTTAGTCAGAACAGAACAATTCAAGTAGAGTAAATGTCAGGACATGAGT
>JAJEAQ010000401.1 GCA_022822685.1 Trichodesmium sp. jk18x7bins.61 | reverse complement strand
CCTTCTTGGTTACAGCCGATCAGGAATTATTTGGCTGTTCGAGTGTAACGCAGTTTAATTAATAACTTAGACTATGTTCATCCTTCTATCTCTTTTCCTTCTCGCTCCTCACCACCTAATCCCTGGTGGCTTTGGCTATTAGGCTGCATTCCATCCTTTTCGTTACCTACTGAGATGTGACGTACCGTTCTAGACGGGTTACTCTATGAGGGCTGGTGGTAGAAAACACCAGGGAACTGGATGTTCCGTTTCAATTGACCAGTTAAAGTCGCGCTATACTCACCTTATTATTCTCCAATAGTTGTAATTGCTTCATCTACAGGCTGTTAAGAAAAAAGCTTGATGAATTATGATTTCAATTGGTATTTTAGGTGTTTCTGTAGCCTACTTTTGTGAAAATCCCTATAATTAGGGGGCGACATCCCAACTACAAACAAAATTAAACACCAGATTTTATATAATTCTCGAACCTTTCCCCCAGTTGTTCAATGGTGAGTTCTTGTGTCCAATATTCTACTAAAGCGTGACCAAATGCCCAAGCATTACGATCTGGAGAAGATGGATTTTCCAATAACAAAGGCCAAAGAGAAAGGAGATCAAAACTCGCCAGATTTGCATCTCCACTCAAGAGTGAGAATAAATCATAAGCCATCTGTAGTTTACCAATTACTACAGGTAACTCTTCGACAGGAATTTTTTCTGCAAGTAAATATGCTAACGCTGGCTCACCAGTTGTCAGAGTAGAAATAAACTGCAATACCGGACTTTTTAATAAAGCTGTCAATCCCTGAGTAGTTGCCATTTGGAAAGTGTAATGGTCGATAATTTTAGCTGTGGCAATAGTACGAGCTTCGCGAACGCGCAAAAATCTAGCTAAACGCAGTTGTTTGGCTGGTGCAATCGCTTCTACTAAAGACAGAGATATAGCATCAACATTCCAAGCATTTCTATTATTTTTAATATCCCCGGTAACTATAGGTAAAACTTGAGCGCCAAAATTGCTCAATATTTCTATACGATATTGGGTAGCCTCTCGAATAGATTTTTCTTTAGTACTTTCCCCCCATACTAAATCATAAGGAGGCTGCCATTCGCGGATGGGGCGCAAACGGTCTACTTGGGTGACAATAGCAATAACTGGCAAATCTTCAATTTCGGCCTTCATGTCTTGAAGAAAATCCACATCCATTTGCAATGCAGGATCGAGGGCGGGAGTAACTAGCAACAATAAATCAGCAGTGTAGGCATAGTCAAGTACAAGTTGTCGCAAGTCGCTGCGATTAGCTTGTTCATAACCAGGTGTATCCCAGAGATTTAGTGTTTCTCCGGTTTGAGTTTGCCATTGATAATTTTTAATTTCGTCGGTACTGGGTAATACATCGACCTCAGCACGATCAGCTTGAAATAGGGTATTAATCAAACTACTTTTTCCGGCTCCAGTGCGCCCCACCAATAGAATATTAACAGGTTTTTCCTGAACAGTTTCAGCCGGTTGAGCTTGTTCGAGAATTTGTTTGAGGGTTTGAGTTTCTGCTTTCGGAAGAGTAGGAGTTGGAATGGCTGATTCTGAAAATTGTTGATCGTTACCTCCGTAGAGAGCGATCGCTTGCTGGCAGAGATTTCGCAAAACCACTTCCCGCAAAATTTGGCTGAGATTAACTAACAACTGTTGATTTGCTTCATCACTATAACGCCGACTCGCCAGTTTAGCTGCTGCTGCCACTGGGTTAAGCAGCCATTGTGCCCAACTCCAAGCTTGCAAAAGTTTCCGGGCTGAGGGTTCTAATTTGCGGTAGAGTTCGTATCCTTGATATGCTTTACCAACAGTTATTTGATTGAGGGTTGGGGATAATGTTTGCATCCATCGATCCATATCATCTACTGTACCTCTAATTAGACTATAAGCTTGAGGGATGTAGATATTAAGTAGGGGATATTTGACTCCGGGATGGTAAGCATTGGCAACAGCAACTACTACTGCTTGACATCTTCCCCAGAATGTTTGCCAGTCTTCCCAAAAAGGGGGATCGTTACGCGATGATTTGAGAATTTCTCGTAGGGAAGTCTCGATTTGAAGAGTTGCATCGTTTTCTGTAACTGTGGTTGTAGTTTTGTTGTCAGCAGATGGGATTTGTTTGTTAACTTCTGCTATTACTGTTTCCATGTCTGCAATTGCTGGTCGCGTCCATTTTACCAGTAACCAACGCCAGCCAACAAAGATGGGGATAAATACACCCCAGATCCAGTTTATGCCCCACTGATTGATTTGCGCTCCTGCCGATATCATTAGGAAGGCAGCGATTGAAAATATTGGGATAGCTAGAATAAATAACTGCCACTGTTTTAATCGGATCATATTTATCTTTATATTTTGTGATCAAGAAAGAATTTAAAGTCAATTGACTAATACTAATTTAAAAAAATCTAATTACAGTAGATAGTGATTAGTAGAGTGGACAAATCTTGAGTTATCACGCTCGCCTGGATGATTTTTGGGTTTTTGCCCACCTTACATATACCTGTTTCTCAGTCTTACCCCCTAAAACTTTGT
>JAJEAQ010000604.1 GCA_022822685.1 Trichodesmium sp. jk18x7bins.61 | reverse complement strand
CCTACTCTTTCCCGCAGCGACTAACTCCTAACTCCTAACTCCTAACTCCTAACTCCTAACTCCTAAAAATAGTTACTTTTTTCGGCATCTCCCTACATGAAGGGTATTTATGGGGTTTGAGTTTGTGTTTGTGTGTTGGTTGTTTGGTTGTTTGGAGTTGGTTTTATATCTACTCTTATAACATTTTTACCAGGTTTTTTCGAGGATAATATGAGCATTTAGATGCTAAAAAGTATGGAAAACCCCGCCGGGGCGGGCGGGGTTTGAGCCGAAAAATAGCGCAGGCTCTCATCCTGAGGCGACTCTACCAGGAGAGCGCTTATCTTCCCACAAATTTGTTAAATTCATCCTGACTAATTTCCCGACTGATCGCCCCGATGTTTTGTCGAACTTGTTCAGTATTTTTACAGCCAGCAATAGGAATCACGCCATCTTAAACAACTAACCAATTCAGTGCTACTTGTGCTGTTGTTTTGCCATACTTTTCTCCTATCTGTCTTAACAAAGCCAAAACAGGTGCAATTTTTTCTAAACCACTTTTCTGAAAACGGGGGTCAAACTTACGAGGGCCTGTGGGTACTTTTTCTACCATATATTTGCCAGTTAATAATCCTTGAGCTAAAGAGCTATAGGCTAAAATTGTCACTCCTAATTGTCGCGCTGTATCCACAATTCCTTTAGCTTCGACTTGCCGGAAAAGTAATGAATATCTCACTTGATTTGTAGCTAAAATTACTCCTCGTTTTTCTAGAATTGCATGAGCTTGATGGATCTCTTCAGCGGAATAATTATTAACACCAATCGATTCAATTCTGCCTTGTTTTACTTCATCTGCAAAAGCATTTAATAAAGTTTCCTGACTCATCAAAAATGTAAAAGGCCAATGTACTTTATAAAGAGTAACTTTTGGTACCATTAATCTTCTAAGACTAGCAGTTACAACATCAGTAACAGACTCTGGAAAAAATCGCCATGGCAGAGGACCGTATTTAGTCGCAATCTGTACTGATTATTCAGTTTTTTGCATGAGTTTCCCTAGCAATTCTTCCGATAAACCTTTACCGTAAACTTCGGCTGTATAAAAAAATTTACCCCTAATTCCAAGGCAGTTTTAAAAGCCGCTTCTACTTCATTTAGGATCATAATTACTGCCATAATTCCCCAAAAAACTATCGCCCCATGCCCAGGCACCAATACAAATGGGATTAACAGTGATTCCAATTTCCCCTAGAGTAGTTGTTGTCATGCTAAAATTTTCCTCATTAGTGTATGATATTTGGAACTAGGCATACAATTCTCAGAGAGATTTTCATCTAGATAGATATTTATTTATTGCTGTTAATATAGCTATGACAATCGAAGATTTACAATCTGCAAAACCAGAAGATATTAATAATCAAAAAATTACGCCTAAACTGAATTTATTCACAATGTTTAGATTAGGTTTATTTCAAATGGGATTAGGAGCAATGTCAGTTTTGACTCTGGGAGTGCTAAACCGAGTCATGATTAATGAATTAAAAATTCCTGCCACAATTGTAGCAGTCACTCTGGCATTATATCAATTTATGGCACCAGCAAGGGTTTGGTTTGGTCAATTGTCTGATTCTAAACCTTTATTTGGTCAACACCGTACAGGTTATATGTGGAGCGGGGCAGTTTTATTGACTTTAACTGTTTTTTTAGCTGTACAAGTTATGTGGCAAGTTGGTGATAGTTTACAAGTCAATGGTTGGACAAATATTACTTATTTTTGGCTCGGAGTTTTAGGGACTGTTTTTATCTTTTATGGTTTGGTAATTAGTGCTAGTTCTACATCTTTTGCTGCCCTAATCGTAGATATTTCAGATGAAGATAATCGGTCTAAAGTTGTGGGTATAGTTTGGTCAATGTTGATGGTAGGAATTATTATTGGAGCAATTATTAGCAGTATTTTACTTAAACAAGTTGGTGTGGAAGCAGGATTGGAAACTGTCAAAGCATCTGTTAATAGTTTATTTATCAAAGTGCCAGCAATTGTATTGATTTGTGCTGTTGTTGGTACGGTAGGAGTTGAAAAAAAATACTCTCGCTATGGCATTCGTTCAGCGATCGCTAATCTGGAAGATAAAATTACTCTTCAAACAGCTTTAAAGATTTTGACAGCTAGTCGTCAAACCGGGTTATTTTTTAGATTTTTATTACTAATGATTCTGAGTTTATTTATGCAAGATGCAGTTTTAGAGCCTTATGGTGGGGAAATATTTTCTATGCCTATTTCTGAAACTACTAGATTGAATGCTGTATCAGGTATGGGGACTTTAATTGGAATAGGTACAACTGGATTTTTAGTAGTACCGAAATTGGGAAAAAAAAATTCTCTGAAGGTGGGATGTCTGGCAACAGCAGTTAGTTTTATTTTGCTCATTATGTCTGGTTTTACTGCTAACCCTTCCTTATTTAAAAGTGCTTTATTTTTGTATGGGTTAGCTGCTGGTTTAACTACTACTAGCTCTCTGAGTTTAATGTTAGATTTAACCGCAGCAGAAACAGCAGGAACTTTTATTGGTGCTTGGGGATTAGCACAAGCAATTGCCAGGGGATTTTCTACAATTGTTGGTGGTGCTGCTTTGGATTTAGGCAGGCTTTTGTTTAATGTTCCAATGATGGCTTATGGACTGGTTTTCCTCTTGCCAGCAATCGGAATGATATTATCGATTTACCTGCTTAATCAAGTTAATGTACGAGAATTTAGAGATAATGCTCAACAGGCGATCGCTACTATTTTAGAAGGAGAATTAGATTAGAACCCACATTCCGCACGACAAGTATACTATAATGCTGTTTTCAACGAAGTTAGTGGCTCATATCCCACTTTGGTTGTTGGGAAGCAAGAATTAGTGTTGTATTTTTTGCCTTTAGTAGAGCCTTTAAAAAAAGTATAAACTCTTCCTTAGATCATGCTCAGATAATTTAATTATAGCAGTCCTAAATCATTTATGAAACTGTAATACCAATTTCAAAATATATTGCTATACAGTTTTTTTGTTAGGAGTTAAGGGTGGGAACTTGACTGTAGCTATTTTTTTAAAATTTGATGTAAGTAACCAATATAAATTAGTTATTTGCATATAATTTATAGCGCTACGCATTCAGGTTAGGAAATCCCTCTGTTGCATCAGAGACTGTTTGTAAAGTTAATACTAAAATAGCTATAGTTTTGAATTTTGGTGGGTTACGGCGGACAACAAAAACTCTTTATTTAAACCCCGCCGGGGCGGGCGAGGTCTTATATGAGGAGATATCGACCCAAGGGCCTACCCTACGCAAGAATTTAATCTCAGTTTGACAAACAATCTCTCAGGTAGTCTCCATAGGAACCATCACGTTCCCCACCTCCCATGGAAATCCAGGGATTTTCACCCCATCCGGCTTCGGAAAACCTCAATCTTTCCCATTTTGGCTCTCATGTGATTTTAATCATGACAGCGACTGTGTACCACT
>JAJEAQ010000194.1 GCA_022822685.1 Trichodesmium sp. jk18x7bins.61 | reverse complement strand
ATCGTGGTTAAAATTGTTTCTCGCCAGGGGGCGAATAGAAAAAATGTTTATGATATTGGTGTAGTCAAAGACCATAATTTTGTTTTGGCAAACGGGTTAGTTGCATCTAACTGTTTCAATAAATCTCATTCCACTGCTTATGCTTACGTTGCTTATCAAACTGCTTATTTAAAAGCAAATTATCCAGTTGAATATATGGCAGCTCTCCTAACAGCGAATAGTGGTGATCAAGATAAGGTACAGAAATATATTGCTAATTGTCAGAAATTTAATATCGAAATCGAACCGCCAAATGTAAATAAGTCAGAGGTGGATTTTACTCCCTTGCCAAAAGAAGTTACAGGGGAGACAAAAGATAAAATTTTATTTGGGTTATCCGCCGTCAAAAATGTAGGTGATGCAGCAATAAAGGCAATTTTAGTAGCGCGGAAAGAGGGGAGAGAGTTTAAGTCTTTGGCCGATTTGTGCGATCGCGTCAATCTTCATGCAGTTAATAGTCGGACTTTAGAATCTTTAATTAAATGCGGAGCTTTCGATACAATTTCAAGAAACCGTAACCAATTAATTCATGACCTTGAGGGTGTAATGAAATGGGCACAAGAGCGAAATAAAGATCGGGATATGGGGCATTTGAGTTTATTTGTTGGGGCTGAAGCAACATTACCTGCTTTTGATTCAGCTCCTAAACATTCTCCTGTTGCTGATTTTCCTGCTAAGGAAAAATTACAGTATGAAAAAGAAATTCTGGGATTTTATGTGTCAGACAATCCGTTGAAATCTGCACAAGAGCAAAAAAATCAAGTTCAGGATGCTATTACTATTACTCAGATGAAAGAGAGTAAAGCCAAGTCATCTGTAAAATTAATGGTAATGTTGGCTGGAATTAAACATCATCTTACGAAAAAAGGCGCTTGGATGGCATTTCTCCAAATAGAGGATATGACTGGGCAAGTTGATGGTGTAGTGTTCCCTAAAACCTATGAGGAAATTAAAGATTTACTGGAAGAAAATGCTCCTTTAATATTGAATGGAAAAGTAGATAAACGAGATGAGGAAATTCAGTTAATCGTAGATAGTGCAGTTAAAGTAGAGACAGGGGCAGGTGCAGTAGATGACCAACAAAAACCAATGGAGGAACTAGAAGATGAGAAAATTTCCTCTAGAAAGGATTCTGAATTAGTTATGACTCAGACTACTTTTTCTAATCAAAGACAAATTATTATTCTACAGCTACCAATAAATCAAATTTCTTCTGATAATTCTCTGTTGGAAGATATCAAGGCGATTCTTGAAGAACAATCTTCTGGGGATGAGGAAAAAGCAAAGGTGGCAATATGGGCACGAATATTTAATGGCCAACAACAAGAGTTAGTACAGTTTGGTCGCCAGTTTTGGGTAGAGGATGGAGAGACAACTATCAGTCGTTTTCAGACTGTGGGGCTAGAAGCAAAGCTTGATATTTTCACGGACATCAGATCAGAATCAAAGTAGGTTGGGTAGAACAAAGTGTTAGCGAAGCTTGTCCGTAGGATAAACCTAACTACCCAAAATATTTAGATCAAATTTGATCTGATATCAAATCCGTTTGCTTCGGAGTAATATAATTCCTACCGTCAGTCAGGGCCAAAAGCCATTCGCCCTGACAATATTGACTATTCTTCCTCAATGCTGAATTATACCAATGCTACCGGATTTGATCTGACAGGCTCGCTACTTTTCCCCCTAATAGTGATGGAAATAATGAAACTATGTTTTTTTTATGGAGTCAAAATCATCTTAGATATATGGAGAAATAAAGTTATTTTTATTCGTTGATTTATATATCTGCAGTACAGCAGATTTTGCCGTACTGCAGATTTCCTTCTATATTATCTTCCTGAGAGCAGAGTACACAAGGAACTTGGATTTTTTCGCCTTAAAAAGTACTTATTAAAATCCTTTTGTGTTACAAGATTGTAATTAATCTGGCCACCAGATCTACTTTTAATATCCATTACATGGGCATTTCCAATTTTCCATACACCTCTTTCTTCAGCGCTTTCATATTTAGAGGCTGCTTGATGCATTAAATCACTACGCTCTTGAGTTATCTGAGTGAATGTTTTATCCTCACCACCCATAAATTTATCTTCTACAAAGATAGCTAGACGCTCTACAGCTGTATTGAAATTTGCTAAATTAACCTCAAGTAACATTTGATTTACAACAGGATTTACATCATTTCTTGATTTATAGTTATTTTCAGTGAATTTGGCATTTTGCCTAATGCTCCTAATAAGAGATATGAATCCAGTTCAGTAAGTTTAGTAAAATTTGTGTAGCCTGCATTAAAGGCTACTTTGTATGGGTTTTCATAAACGTCATAAAATACTTTTGCTAAACTTCTTATCTTTCCTTGTATAACACCATGATTAAAATATCCTCTTTCTTCTTCCCGGAATTCAGTTTGGTTTTGATCAAAATCTTCAATTCTTTGTGTTAATGCCAATATTAAATAGTCAAATGCTGCTGTTAATTCCAACATAAAAGAATTCACAAATTCATCTAAAAAATCTCCTTGATTAGGTTCTGTTGAAGTTTGTGCTTGAGCTGCTAAAAGAAAAAGACTCTTAATATGTTCTTGCATATCTTTGACTATACCAAATAATTGTAGTCTATATGAATCTGCAGGTTTTCGTGTATCGCGAAAAGATGATGGATCTTCCTTTTTTTGACGTTTTTCATAATCTGTTAGAGGTTCCTCTCGAAGATCATTCTCTAGGTAAAATTTATCCGAACCACTGTGGCATTTTGCATATTGTTGTTCTTCGTCTCGTCTTTGCCCTGATTTATCATGCTCTTCTCCAACTACATTAAAATGATCTTTTTTCAAATAGGAATCTTTAAGTTGGACAGTTTTCTGAGCTTGTATGGGGTACCTCACTTGTTCTGAAACTCCCCATTTTGGAGTGAATATGCTTCTAAATTCTTGCTGTGGTGGTTTTTTGTGTTCTATTCTCCTCTCCTCTCCTGTTTAGCTGTTGTGTTGCTCGTTTGATTTTTGGCATTTGACAACTGAACTAGTGGTGTTTTTTTTGGCTACTTGCATCTGGTATATTCACAACTCCTGTTTTTTATTTTTGTTACATTGTTATACTTTAATTTCTATGTACCTGTAAATTATCCGGGATATTCTTCTATTAAATTATGGAATAAGAAACTTATTTTTTTGGTTATGGTCTTTAATTAGAGGCAGTTTGTAAAGTTTTGTAAGGGAAAGCGATCGCTCTTTTTCCGTCGAGATAGAACAGTGTTTGACAAACAATCTCTGAGCCAAATTTGGTACTATTAAAGTAGTTAATTACCACTCTTCCCATTTAGCTCGAATTTCTGTTTCCCAATCATTAATAGTAGTATCTTGTTTTTTAGTTGTTTGAAGTGGAGAATTTATTTCTACTTCGTCATTAGAGTCTTGATTTTGGGGATAAATATGAGTCAAAGGCTCTACAACTTTGGCGATCGCATCTTTAATAAATGACTTGACAAATTCATCTTTTTTTGTTAGTTGAAATTGCCTTTGTACTACTTCTGTAATGCCACCATCTCCCCAATTTTGATTCTGGCTAAAATATTCAATAAAACTCTTACCAGCAATCCGAGTTAAATAGGCTGCACTGACTCCTTGAATTGCTTTACCGATTAAAAAAGTTGCTACGGTTAATTGTAAAGCTGTGGAAATTAATTTGATTGCTCCTTCAACAATACCTAAACTAGCAAGGGTTTTCGCCAAAGATACTGCTAATTCTTGCCCTCTTTCTAAATTGAGTTCGCAACCATAAATTTTACCGATTTCTACTACCATTTTAGCGTTAACTGCAGCAGTGGCTAACAAATCGACTACTGGTAAGGGAGTAACAGCGATCACTCCCGCCCCAATCCATTGAAACCTTTCTACAACCTTTTCTGCTTGCCTTTGTCTTTGAGCATCGATTAAGCCTCTTGCCTCTACCCCTAAATTTTGGGATTGTAAGAGAATATTATCTGCAATTAAATCTTCTCCTTCAGCCCGCAAAACTGCTGCCATGCGTCTGATTAAGGGCATAATATCAGGCTCTGGTTGATATATTTCTCCTGTAGCGAGCTTAACTGATAGGGGATGAGCAGCGATCGCCACAATGTCAATTTTGCTAACAATTCCTGCTAATCTTTCCCTGAGTCTGACGATAATTGCTGCTTTGTCTTCCTGTGTATAGAGATCAGTTTTATTAAAAACCATCAGCGATCGCTTACCCATCTCTGCCAAATTTATGACAGCAGTATATTCTGAATTCTGTAAATCGTTATCTATGACAAATAATAATAGATTAGCTTCTGTAGCGATCGCTCGTGCTAGTTCACCTCTTTCTGTACCTGCTACTCCTGCTTCTAAAATTCCTGGAGTATCAGTAATCAAAATTTCTCGTTCTAACCCTGGCATTTTTAAATGATAGGTTTCTTCTGCCTTGGTTGAGCCCATAGGTGCTTCTACCCTACCAACTACCTGATCCATAATAGCATTGACTACAGAAGTTTTACCTGCCGAACCTGTACCAAAGACTACAACTTTTACATCACCTTGTGCTAGATTTACCTCTATTTCTTGGGAGCGACTTAATAATGCCTGCCTGGCCACTTCATCTTGAATTAAAATCACTTGTTGTTTGACTGCCTTCAGGGATTCAGAAGCAGCCTCAGATTTAACAACAGGAATCTTAACTTTAACTTTTGCTCCTGGTTGCCGTTGACTTTTTTGAGTTTCATATAGTCTCAGGTAATATACAAAAGCAAAAATGATAATTCCAATCAGGATGAGCAATAGTAGTAATAACAAGTTGGCCAGAAGCGGAGTTCCATACCATGAAACTTGACTGTATAGCCATGACAGAGAACTAATCAGCCAAATTATTAGCCCCAAGATGAGACTAAAACCTAGAATCAGTATGAATAAGCGAGAAGTTGGCATTTACTCAAATCACCGAAAAACCTTTGTTAGCTATGGCCAAGTCAAGCTTTCAGATTCCTGCATCGGAGATGTCTAATGGTAGATGAGGGCTAAAATACTCACTATACCGTCACGAAAATAATTACAACAAGACACCACACTATATATAGTTTAATGTCTTTGCCTCAGGCCTGACTCCTTGAGAAATCCCTTCTGATCAAATATGGATTTTGACTGGGATGACAATTGGCTCTTTCGAGATAGACTTGACAGATGGGTCATAGAGTGATGCCCCCGCCTGTGAGAATCCATACCTTTGAAACAAGGGAATACTCTGAGGGAGAATCCCAGTTATTAAAATAGAGGCATTCTGCTGTTTGGCAACTCGACGAGCAGAAGAGAAAATCTTACACTAAAAGAAATTTTACCTCGCTTTTCTTTAAGCAGGATTAGACGTGACATTTCACATACTTTGTTTCGAGCCAACTGGTCGATGTTAAACCCACTTTCCTCTATATGGTAGTCCAACAGAGGTCTTAGGAACAATTCGGTAAGTTCCGACGGCAACGTTGGAATCAATAATTTGTATATAGAGTGATCAACGATCATAGTCATCAGGTATCTTCATTCCAAGCAGGTTTAGTTCTTGGTGAAAGATAGGGATTTGCATCTGCTGACAAAGGTTTAATTGCTCAGAGGAGCTAACTTGCTTAATGGAAATGCTCATGGATATTCTTTCAATGATAGTGTATAAGTTTAACTTGCCTGGCATTCGTTTCCGCGCTCCCCTTATGGAGAGCATGGAGATGAGACAAGGGTCGCGCCTTTGGACACCTCTAAAATGAGAGGCACGCTCCCCTTGACAAATAGGAGGTATTTGATTATAATCCCCATACGTATAGGTTAATATCGCCACCTCTATCTCAACCGGAATCGATAATTTCTTGCGCTTAAATAGGGAACAATGTTAATTTTTACCCTAAAAGTAGCCAAATGTTTTGTAATCTTCTTTTTTCCTCATCCGTTGCATAAATTTTCTATACCAAGTGCCAAAAATAATACTATACTACCTGAGCTTCTAACTATTGGATGAATATAGTGCAGCACGGCGGAAATAATTAACCAGTGACAAAATACTCAAAGCCTTACCAAATAATACTTTTAAATGCATCACTTGTGTAGTGGTATTAGCCATGTAACTCAAATATATAAAATTGGTTATTGTAGAGTCATCGAAATATTAACGCTTTTTGTAAACTGCAAAGCGATCGCTATTGTTAGTACCTTGGAAATCAAACCCTGCTTCCCTTAAGAGTTTCTGAGAAGTCTCTGGTTTGAAACAGGTAATCTCTATTTGTTCTTGAATCAGAATTTCTTCGTCTTTCTTAAATAAGTAGCTCTTCTGGAGGGTATGATAATCCTTTGTATCTTTCTTTTTCTCAACAAACTGGGAATATACAATCCCCCCAGGTAGATTTTTTTTCGTAGTTCCCTTGTGGTTTTTGCAGGTGTAGCAATAACACCCCCTGCTCGTAAGTGGCGCTCTATATTTCTCAGCCCCTGACGGTTGGCTTCAACACCAGTCACATGGCCACAAAACTCTCATCTATCGCCCCAATCAAGGATTCTCCATACTCCTCCGTTAGATATAGCTACATCAAATGTTGTGTTTAAGTCCATTGTTACAGCGTCAGTATCAATTTAGCTCGATTTCCCAAACGTTCCTTGGTAATTTTAAGCATGGATGGGGTAAAGTCGATTCCTGTAAACTCGCAAGTTGGATCTATCATCTATATACTTTATCTACCAGTAGCTCTGTTCCTACACCTAACTCGATCACCTGACGACCATTACCCACAATTGAGTGTGCTTCCTTAGCTACGCTCTCATAGTCGTAGTAACCAGCAGTCACCCACAGATCGTAATACTCCGTCATCCCTGTATATTGATTGATCATTTTTCTTTCTAGAAATTGAACGAATGAGGAACAGAAAATATTGTCCTACTCATACACAATAATGATATCGCGATTGTACTTTTGGATTATAGTAATGGACAAAGTACAAGAAGACACAAATATGGTTGGACAGCTTTTTCGAGAAAAACAAAGTTTTAGCAAAAAAAAAAGATAAATTTGTTGCTCTCAGGTGTTATTTCCTCTGCTAGTGGCACAGCAATAAGTGTGTCCCTAGCCCCTAGCTTGATGTATGGGATGTCTGAATCTAGATAGGAGTTGTTAAATCATATCAAATATCTTTCACCTGAAACTGATTTTTAGGGATTATTTTCGGAATTAATACTCACAAGTTATGGAAAGAGGCCACAGGTAAAATTTATCTGTCTTTGTCTGCATTTTTTTTATTGGGAAACTATATAAAATTTAAGATTAGAAAAGTTAAACATTAAGAAGGAGCAAAATATTATAGATATCAGTTAAATGTATAGATAACTGCAATTATAAATTAACATTATTATATAGTAGCAATGTTATTTTTATATTTATGAAACTATTTAAACGTGCAAAACTACCAGAAGAAACACAAACAACTGCAAAAGCTGTTTCTGACCGTTCTAATGAAACAGGTTTAGGAACATTTGGTGGTGTATATACTCCGTCAATTTTGACAATTTTGGGTGTTATAATGTACCTCCGCTTTGGATGGGTTGTAGGTAATGTAGGTCTATTGGGGGCTCTAATTATTGTAACTCTGTCCACAAGTATCACCTTTTTAACCTCCTTGTCCGTCAGCGCGATCGCTACAGATAGAATAGTTAAGGGAGGAGGAGCATATTATATGATTAGTCGCTCTCTAGGTATTGAAACAGGTGGTGCTGTAGGAATACCTCTATACTTTGCCCAAGCCCTTTCTGTTGCCCTTTATACCATTGGTTTTGCTGAGAGCATTGTAGATAGTTTTGGTGGCCTTAACCAACTCTATATAGCTTTAATTACAACAATTGCCGTCGCAATATTGGCCTTGACTTCGGCAGAAATTGCCATTAAAGCCCAATATTTGATTATGGGAGCGATCGCCTTATCTCTAATTTCCTTCTTCTTTGGACAACCTGTCGAAGCGACAAGTATAGAAATGTGGGGAGTTACAGGCCAATCATCAGAATCATTTTGGACTGTTTTGGCTGTCTTCTTTCCAGCCGTAACCGGCATTATGACTGGAGTCAGTATGTCTGGAGACTTACGAAACCCCAGCCATTCTATTCCGATAGGGACTCTGGCCGCAGTTGTAACAGGATATGTCATCTACATGATCTTACCAATTATCCTGGCCATGCGAGCTGATGCCACAACCCTCATCGATCAATCCTTGATTATGAAAGAGATGGCTCTGTGGAAGCCAGCTATTTTGTTAGGGGTTTGGGGAGCAACTCTTTCTAGTGCGATCGGCAGTATTCTAGGAGCGCCAAGGGTTTTACAAGCACTGGCAAGGGATAGAGTTTTACCACGTTGGTTGTCTTTCCTCGGTAATGGTAGTGGGCCGAATGATGAACCACGAATTGGTACAGCTGTAACTTTAGGAGTCGCTACTGCTACAGTCTGCGTTGGTGAGTTAAATCTGATTGCCCCAGTATTGACCATGTTCTTTTTGACCACCTATATGGTTTTGAATATCTCGGCGGGAATAGAAGGTTTTTTGCAAAGTCCCTCTTTTCGTCCTACTTTTAGAGTCCATTGGTCTTTATCTATGCTGGGGGCACTAGGTTGTCTAGCAATCATGTTTTTGATTAATGCTGTGGCGACAGTTATTGCTGCTTTGATAGTATTAACAATATTTATCTGGCTACAGCGACGTGAGCTAGAGACAACTTGGGGAGATGCTAGACGAGGAATATGGATGGCATTGGTGCGCGAAGGTATTTTTCAAATCGGTGAGGAGGATACTAAAAACTGGAGACCACACATTTTAGTTTTGTCAGGGATACCAAAAAAACGTTGGTTGTTGATTAAATTTGCAGACGATTTAACTCATAACCGAGGAATGACTACTGTTTGTAGTGTTTTGCCTAGTGGCTCTCGTGATGTCTCTCAACAAGGTAATATGCAGGATACTATTCGTGAGTATTTGGACAAGCGTGGAGTGCAAGCCTTAGTGAGAGTAGTGATTGCTACAGACTTTTTTGATGGGGCCAAACTCTTGGTAGAAACTTATGGTATTGGGCCACTGATGCCTAATACGGTAGTGCTGGGAGATAGTCAGGAGCCAGCTCGTCGCGATCGCTACTGTCAGTTGATTGGTCATATTCATAAAGCCAAGAGAAATGTGGTAATTTTTCGGGAAGATAGCGATCGTGGTTGGGGTCAACATCGCCGTATAGATGTTTGGTGGGGTGGTTTACAAAATAACGGAGGCTTAATGTTACTTCTAGCTTATTTGCTGCGTACAGATGTGGATTGGCGGAATGCTGAAATTTATTTGAAGCTAGTCGTACCCGAACAAACTGCAGTAGAGGCAACCCAGGCAAATGTAGATAGTCTGATTCAAAATTTACGCATTAGTGCCATGTCTCAAGTGTTGATTTCTAATGGTCGTCCTTTTTACAATATATTGCATAAGTCTTCTCAGGATGCTGATTTAGTTTTTCTTGGTATTCGGACTCCTGGAGAAAATTTTACTGAGTATTATGAGGATTTACAGTCTAAAACTGCTAATCTCCCCAGTACAGCCTTTGTGTTGGCTGCTCCTGGTTTCTCTTATGGTGAAATTCTCAGCGATAGATGATGTACCTACACTGAAGTTACCAGTGTCAGTGTAGGCTTCTAATACCTGTTGAAAAAAGTCATAATTTCCTTAGAAATTAGGTTAGTTTTAGACTTAGCTATGGCTTTGTTACATTAAGCTTGCGATCATGCTACGCATCGCTAGCGCGATATCGCAACTTTTACCTCCACTGTTGCAGTTAACTTGACTTCTACTTTGTCGCTTTCAGATTTACCATCTTGAATCATGGGATTAAGCATGGCACACTATGACAACTGTCCAATCTTCCACAACCCTGACGGCGAGATTTTTTTTACGACGCTTTGTATAAACAAACCTTTCTTGTGCTGTAGTGGAGTAAAGGGATTTTTTTTCCAAACTAACCCCTTCTACCAAAAATTGATAAGTATTCAAGCGGACTAGATAAGAAGTAGTCCAGCCAAATTTAATTTGATATAAAATGTACCTCAAAAGCTTATTTCACTACGAGGAAATGTACAATTAATTTTACTTTAAGTACTTAGCAAAGATTCACTGCCAAACCTTGCTCTGTTCATTTTTGCTTAAATAACACAGGGCAGCTAAAGCTGTCAAGCCCAAACTGCTTGCTCGTTTTCATCCCTCGGTTGAAACACCCTTGCTCTCAACTTGGCTTTCTGGTAATGGCTTCCGGTGCTCTCGATATGGTTGATTCTCATTAGGTAAAAATGACTTGATTTGATTAACGAATTCTTCATGATCGACTACTGGTTTAGAAATATAACCATCAGCACCACTTTTGTTCAAAAAATTTTCTCGATCGCCTGCCATGGCATGAGCTGTCACTAGAATAATTGGTAGGTTTGCCGTTTGAGAGTCAGCTTTAAGAATTTGAGTAATTTTAATCCCATCAACAGCTTTACCCTTATAAACACTATGAGCTAGAGAAACATCCATTAAAATCAAGTCTGCTTTCCCTGCCTTAGCAATTTGTACAACCTCTTCCACATCTTCTGTGTGTTTAACCTCTAAACCACCTCTTTTGGTCAAAATTTTGGAAAAAACTTTAGCATTGACTTGATCGTCTTCTACAATTAAAACAGTTCCCATATTAATCTCCCACTATATACCCTTGAATATAAAGAATTCTCTCATACAGTTTCAACTCAAATTAGATAAGATAGACCCACTTAGGTTAACTATTTTCACTGGAACAAGTTCAAAAACACAAAAAACTCACTGAACTTATAAACAGCCATTTTCTGCTATTTTTATGATACTTTGCTATCGTTTTTTGAAAGTTTAACTTCTCATAGAGAAGCCTAATAGTTTGATAAAATTTCAGAGCCTACAGTTGATATCATAGCTTTGAATTATGCCTGCTATGATGAATGAAGCAAGTATCTTAAGAAATACTGGTATAACGAATAGCAAAACAGCTATCTCAAATCAGTACTCATACATACTTAACCTCAAGTTGCAAGATTAGCAAAGATATTTGTGTCACTTGTTAGACTAGCCCTATCCCGTATATTAGTGTCAAAGATCATACTCAGACCCCTGTAACATAAATGAAACTAATCCACTTTCCATGAATTTAGTTTGACTCAGAATCAAGCTAAAGTAGCAGATATTTTATCTAGCTATGTCTCAAAATATCTATTAAGTTTGACTCTGGTAGGTAGATAATATTCTGAGTTTTCATCCAATTTCGCGTTCGCTCAAATATACAAAATTTCCTATAATCAATTATGGTAAAAGGATTTTAGCTATATTAGTTACTATTTCCAAAATCTTTTTTGTCCATTCAACAAACCAGACTTAAGAGCAAGAAATTATCACTTATGGATGTCAGTTTACTTTCAGATTTCCGAAC
>JAJEAQ010000504.1 GCA_022822685.1 Trichodesmium sp. jk18x7bins.61 | reverse complement strand
GGCAGGAAATAAAGTTAAGAGATATGGTTTAATTAAATATGTAAAAGCTATTGCTATTCCTAAAAATATACCTTTTGACCAACTATCATTTTGTAGATATAGAAGAGCTACAACTACCATGATAAAAGCCGCAGCAGATATTTCTGTCATCACTGAATGAGCCAAAACTAGAGTGTAAGGATAAATTAAGTAAATCAAAGCAGCACCAAAACCCACCCATTGATTAGCTATCTTTATACCCACTCTAAAGATTAATAATATAGTTATCATTAGGAGCAAATAATTGGCAAAAAATGGTGTTCTTTCATTAATTCCACCAATCAAAAAACCAAAAGCCAAAATTAGGGAATAACCAGGGAGATGAGTATCTTTAGTAGGATAGCCTTTTTGGATAATGCTACTAGCTAAATAATGATTACTATTGAAATCAAAATGACGAGTAATATTTTGAGCAACAGTGTAGTAAAGAGTCTCATCATTCCAGCGAATTTGCAGAGAGGCTGGTTTCGTGATGTGGAGAGCGATCGCCGTCATTATCAAAAGCATTAGATAGGGCAATAGGTTCGTAAATAAATTTCTGTGAACAGTCATTTTTATTACACAAAGAAAGATTTATCTGTCGGAGTTTTTACAGTATTGGTTGCTAGTTAGTCTTGATATGTTAGAGTAAAATAAGTCTTATTATTTGGCCAATAAATAAATCTATGGATAGAAAAACCATCTTTTGATGCTATATAATAATTAATCATAGATACAAATGTCAATGATCCCACCGTGTAGACGGATGGGGAATCGGAACGGGGGATGTTGATGATCCGATCATGAAACGGGCTAAATTGAAATCTGACCTACCAACAAAAATATGTCCTGTATGTAATCGCCCTTTTAGCTGGCGAAGAAAATGGACTGACTGTTGGGATGAAGTCAAGTACTGTTCCGAAAGATGTCGGCGACACAGATCAAAAGTTGATATAGCACTACGCATTAAGCTTAGGACATAAAAATTTGAGAAAACGATAATCTGTCTAGATGCTGCTTTCAAAGGATGTCCTCACATACTTAAGTAGTGCTATACATAACCTGATACTTACATTCAAATAATCTTTAGTTATAAAAAAATGCAACCAAAACTTATTATTCACAGTGGTGCTGGAAGTTCCCTCGGCGAAAAAGGAGGAGTAGAATTAGTTCGTAATTCTCTTCATAAAATATTAGAAAAATTATATAAATTGCTTGTGGATGATCAAAGTGCCTTAGATGTAGTTGTGCGTGGTTGCCAACTATTAGAAGATGATCCAATTTTTAATGCTGGCACAGGTTCAGTGCTACAATCTGATGGCCAGATTCGGATGAGTGCTTCCTTGATGGATGGTTTAAATCATAGGTTTAGTGGGGCGATTAATGTATCCAGGATTAAAAATCCGATTGATTTAGCCAAAGCTCTACAATCATCGCCTGATCGCGTATTATCAGATCATGGAGCTGCTGAGTTAGTTCGGGAATTACAATTACCAGTTTATAACTCACTGACAGATAAACGATTAAATGAATGGCAACAAGAGCGCCAACAAAACTTTAGTAAAAGCATGGCAAATATAATTGCAGAATCTCCTGGTAGTGGCACCATAGGTGTAGTTGCTTTAGATAAAGAGGGAAGGTTAGCAGCAGGTACTTCCACTGGTGGTAAAGGTTTTGAAAAGATTGGTAGGGTAAGTGACTCAGCGATGCCAGCAGGAAATTATGCTACTGGCAGCGCTGCAGTGAGTTGTACTGGGATTGGAGAAGATATTATTGATGAGTGTTTAGCGGCAAAAATCGTGATTCGAGTAACAGATGGTTTTTCGATTAAGGCAGCTTTTGAGCGTTCATTTGCTGAGGCGCACAAACATAATAGAGATTTAGGAGCGATCGCTATTGATGCTAACGGTATAATCGCTTGGGGAAAAACTAGCGATGTAATTTTAGCAGCTTTCCACGATGGTAAAGAAATTGGCGATAGTTTAGAAGCAGCAAAAGGAACATTTATTTTCACTGCTGAATAATTTACAAAAGTGGGCAGTTGCCCCTAATAATATTGATATTTATAATTGATAGTTTTAATCTTGATTGTCAGATGATGAGAAATGTTAATATTTCCTATAATTTGAATATTTGATTCAAAAAAAAAACATATATTTTGATGCAAAAATTAATGTACTTAAATAGTTACTTAATCAATATTGTTATATAAAAGCATTAGGTAAAGAAGACAGCATAATCTTTAATCTAAAACAAAGAGCAATGATATTTTGTGATTTTGATCAGACTGTCAATAAAATTTAACGATAAACTGTAATGTTATAGATGAAAATTTAGCAAGTCTGTTTGTAGTATCAGTTTTGCTTAGTAAATCTCTATTTATTATCAGAAACTCAACCGCAAAAATCAATGATTTTTTGTCAGAGCAGCGATAGCTAACAAAAAAATATGTACATATTTTTTGTATTAAATTATCGAGTCAGGTAGAGCCACCTCGCCACATGAACGAAAAACACTCCTGTTCCCTCCCCCTTGAACCGTACGTGACTATTTCTAATCTTGAGCTAAGGCCTCACAAACAGCCTTCAACTTGGTTTTTGAATCTACCTGTTGATGA
>JAJEAQ010000477.1 GCA_022822685.1 Trichodesmium sp. jk18x7bins.61 | reverse complement strand
TAAGAAAAATTCATCATAAAAATTATGGGATTTATTGTAGATGCTTTTGAGCATTCAAAATTATCTAAGTGAGCTTTTTTATTCTTTTTATATTAAACATTTGCTCTGAGATCAGATGATGACGTTAAATTTTATCATACCTCAAAATAAAGTTTCTTGCTAATTGGTAACAATTTGGAATTTTAGCAGGGATTAAGATGAGGAAATCAGCAAAAAAAACCTGAAGGAGAGAAAATAATGGCCAAGGTAATTTTTTATGAAAAACCAGGCTGCAAGAACAATACCAAGCAAAAAATTTTACTTCAAGCAGCAGGCCATCAATTAGAAATTCACAACCTGTTGACAGAAGCTTGGACAAAAGATAATTTGCGTTTATTTTTTGGCGATCGCCCAGTAGTAGAGTGGTTTAATCAAGCTGCTCCAAGAGTTAAGTCTGGAGAAGTAGTTCCTGAACAAACTGATGCTGAGAGTGCATTAACATTGATGTTGAGTGATCCATTACTGATACGTCGCCCTCTGATGCAAGTCGGCGATCAAAGAAATGTGGGATTTGATGTGGAAGTTATTAATAACTGGATTGGTTTGCAGGCAGTAGATGAAACTCAAAGAGCAAAAAGTGAAGAGTTAATGAGTCAAGATTTACAAACTTGTCCAAGCAGTCATCATCACTATAATTTAACTCAGATCATGTCCGGTTGAATATTTTTACCACCTTACTCACCGGAATTGCAGCTAGCTGAGAGACTATGGCTCTTGGTAGATGAACCTATAGTAAATGAATATTTCGAGACAATTGAAGAACTAGAAGAACTGTTAGCAAACAGATGTAATATTTTAACGGAAATGAAAGCAGAAATTAAAAATTTAACTAACTATCATTGGCTAAACTTTAGTGAAATTTTTAGGGAGTTTTGAAAACCAGATTTGGTATTAGAGACTGTTTGTCAACTAAATATTAAGATAGCTAGAGTTTTTAATTCTGATGGGTGACGGCGGACAACTAAAATTCTGATGAGTACAAGGAGATATTTCTACCTCACCCATCCTACGCCAGAATTTAATCTGAGGCGTGACAAACAATCTCTTAGAGATATATTGTGTTGTGTAAGTATTAGAAATGTTCAAAATGTTCCTTTAATTCTCTTTAAAGTTGATTATGTTAGATGATTTAAAGGCTTTTGAATAGGTGCACCAACTGGACGAGGATAATTTATAGGAGTTTGACAGACTTTCTGCAAATGTATACAATGACGAATACTATTGCTTAAGGGAGTTTTGAATGTTTCAATAACTTCTATTTTGCCTCCTAAAAGTTTGACAACTTTGAGGAGGTTAGAATGTTCATCCGTTGTGAAATTCCCCCGATATAAAATTGCAATTCCACCTACTTTTAACATTGGCAAAGCATATTCTGCACAGACTGTTATAGGTGCAACAGCTCTCAAAACAGCAAGATCATAAGTTTCTCTATGTTGAAATATACGACCAATTTGTTCAGCTCTGCTAGCTATAGGTAAGCAATTTTTAATAGCCAAATCTGCTAAAACAGTTTCAATAAAACTAATTTTTTTGCGTGTTGAATCCAGTAAAGTAATAGTATATAGGGGTAAAGTAATAGCAATTGGTAATCCCGGAAAACCTGCACCTGTGCCAATATCAATAACCTTTTTTTTCTCTGGCGAACTGAGCGGTTTTTCCCAGACTAATTTAATACCTCTGAGTGAATCCCAAAGATGTTTTTCCCAAAACTCTTCCGGGGTAGTAATTCTTGTTAAATTTAACTGTTGATTTCCCACGATAATCAACTCATAAAGTTTATGAAATTGATCCTGTTGTTGTGTTGTTGGTTGCCAATTTAATGTTTCTTGCCAAATAGAATTCATTTCTGGCAATGTTTGTATCTGATTATCAATCATTTCAGGTTTAACTATTATCATTAGCTTGATTTGAAAACGAGGATAAAAAATTATGAGAGTGCGATGTTAAGATTCCCCTACTCCCTTCCATCTCAGACAAAATTGACGCTCGCTGTCATAAACATTAGGATTAGTCTGCAAATAATCACTCACCAAACTACAACTTTTATCTAACAAATCATCCAATGCCAGATTCCACAAAATCACAGTTTTATCTCTACTTCCAGAAGCTAACGACCGACCATCTGGACTAAAACTCACAGTCATCACACTATCTCCATGATTTCTAAAAGTTTTTAATAAAGTACCGTCATAAAGACTCCAGAGCTTCACCTTACCATCATAACTGGAAGAAGCAATCACTTGGCCATCAGGGCTAAAACTAACACTGGTAACACTATCACTAGCCCCATTCAAAAAAGTTTTCAGTAACTTACCATAGGTAGTCCAAAGCTTAACCGTATTATCATAGCTTGCTGTCGCAATCTTCTTACCGTCAGGACTAAAACTTACTCCCAGCACCCAATTATTGTGAGCATCAATAGTTCTTAGCAGCGTACCTGTTTCAGTCCAGAGCTTCACTGTGCCATCATCACTAGCAGAAGCCAACATTTTGCCATTGGGGCTGAAACTAACACTACTAACCCATCCTCGATGCCCCACTAAAGTTTTCAGCAATTCGCCTTTGCGATTCCATAATTTGACTGTTTTGTCTTTGCTACCAGAAGCAATAATTTGACTATTTGGATTAAAATTAACACTCATTACACTATCAGTATGTCCGACAAGATCGATATTCTTAAGAATATCATGAGGAACATAATAACTTGCGTTCCTATCCCAATGAGTACAAACATTTCCTGTATACTTTAACAAACATTGTAGTCTGGTGGCAATTTCTGCTTTAGTACTTGAGTTAATGTCAAGCAAACTACTATATTCTTTTTCCTCAAAAGAGCGATCCTGTCTGAACAAATCCCACTTTGGTAGTAGAGAAAAATTTGTGGGAAAAAAGGGAATGACTCCGTGAAAGAGAGTCAGACAAAAATTACCCACTCTTATCCAACAACTATATTCGCTCCGAAAATAATCTTTGAATTCAGATTGGGAAAATAGATCAGATTTTGTTTGGCCTCTTTTGAAATTACAAAACTGACTATAATGTCTTAAATCATCAAATAATTCTAAGTTCGATAATTTTTCTGGAGAGTTGAGATACCATAGTTTAATTCTCTTATCATAACTAGCAGAAGCTAAGATTTGACCATCTGGACTGAAACTTACACTTGCTACTCTATCAGTGTGACCTTCTAGAGTATTGATTAATTCACCTGTACGACTCCAGAGTTTAACGGTATTATCTTGAGATGCAGAAGCTAAGACTTGACCATCTGGACTGAAACTTACACCGAGAACTCTATGTTGATGTCCTTGCAAAATATTCAGAGAACTGCTTTTGAGATCCCACAGCTTAATAGTCTTATCATAACTGGCTGAAGCCAAAGTTTGACCATTAGGACTAAAACTAACCTGAGTCACTTTGTCCCCATGTCCAGAAAAGGTTTTCAAGAGAGTTCCGTCTCGGTCCCAAATTTTGATAGTATTGTCTTCGCCTGAGGAAGCTATGGTTTGACCATCAGGAGAAAAGCTAGCACTGAGAACTTGTTTTTGGTGTCCAGTTATTGTCCTTTCGAGAACAGCTCTGTTTCTTCTGGAAAGACGCCAAATTTTGATTGTTTTATCCCCATTTGCTGTAATGAACCTGCGACCATCAGGAGCAAAATCGACAGCGTAAACTGCATTATTATTCTCTTGATTTCTATCTTTTAGGGAGGCCAATAATTGACCGTTAAGATTCCATAGCTCTACAGTACCATTTGCATTAGCAGCAGCAATAATTCGTCCATCAGGACTAAAGTTAGCCCAGTAGACAGCAGCTTTGGTTTTGATTGTTTTGATGAGAATACCTTCTTTACTCCATATTTTGATTGTTTTGTCTAGGGAGCCTGAGACTAATATTTTGTCATCAGGACTAAAATTGATTGTTGTGACTTTATCGCCATGACCATTTAGAGATAGAGGTTTAATTTCTGTTTGCTGAAGATTCCAGATTTTAACTGTGCGATCGTGGGAAGCGGAAGCTAAATATTTTCCATCTGAGCTAAAGTCAATCCTACTCACACTATCTGTATGACCTTTTAAAGTTTTTTGTAATTTGCCATCATGCCTCCATAATTTAATAGTTGTATCTACGCTAGCAGAGGCTATTAAATTACCTTCAGGGTGAAAAATGACGTTCCAAACTACATCACTATGCCCTTCTAATTGATTGTATTCTTTGACTCCATAAAATGCTTGCTGTAGGGTAGCTGCTATGCGATATTCTGTATCATTGGATGGGTATTTTTTTTCTAATAATTGTTTGTTTTTTTCCCATTCTTTAGCTGCTCTGAGGCTTTCAATCAGAGCAAAAAAATTATCATCTGAGAAAAATAATGCTTCTGAAGCCGCAGTCATACTATTAATATCTGCTCGATGCCTTTCAGCCGTTGTTAATTGATTTTGAATTATTGTTTTCTGCCATAAACCTAGTGTTGCTATGGTTGATATTGACATCAATATGATGCCGATGATTGCTGCTGCTAGTTGTCGTTTTAAGACTATGTTTAATCTTAATTGGCTAGTTATTCTGTCTGTTTCTGCTTGCTTTTTAGCTATTTCTGCCTGTTGAATTTCATTTTCAGCTTGGCGTAATCTATCTTCTAAATTAAATTTTTTCCGAATGGGTTTTATTAAATAATCGTGAATTAGCTGGTAGCGTTTTTCCCTAAATTCTTTTTTGGTAAATAACAACCCTGAGTCTAATAATATTTCTAAAATTAAGTCAAGCTGGTTTGTTATTTCTTCGCCAGTATCGATTTGATTTTTATAATTTTTATTATCTAAATGATAATTTACTGGCGATTTCTCTTTTTTCAATTGCTTAATTATTTCTAAGAGTTCAGCGTGTCTTCTACTCTCTCTGGCTAAGTTCTCATTAGTGAGTGCATACAAAATTTGCATGGTAGCTTCTTCATTTTCCTGACCACAATCTTCAATTACTTCCTCTAAAGACTTTTTGATCAGTTGTCTTTTCGCCTGTTTGGGATTTTGACCAAAATGTTGTTGAAATTGAGCCAGGGTTGTAATCGGAGGTTTTTCTGCTTGCAGTTGACTGCCTACTACTTGTAATTCTATTGGACGAATATTCTGTCTTTCATCTGCTAACGCATCAACAATTGTATGAATTAGTTCTGGTTCTAAATTAAACTTAGCTCTTTTTGTTAAACATTCTATGATCTTGTAGGCATCTTCTCTAGAAAAGTCTCTTAAATGGTAACGAATCTGTTTATCTAATATATTGTTATTAACTATATCTAGATAATTGAGCAAGTCACATTCTAATAAATAATGTAAACAATCTTCCCTCATGGATAAAATTAATTTTACAAAGGGCAGGTTCAAACAATCCTGCATAAATCTATAGAAGACTTCTCTCTCTTGGCTAGTTTTGGTGAAATACAATTCTTCAAATTGGTCGAAGACTATGACTGTTAATAAATTCCTCTGTGCATTATTTTTTAGTTGCGCTATAATTGATGATTCTTTAACTGGCAAATTATCTGTCAGACATGGCAAAATTTGATAGGCTTCTTCTGCTTGTAAATTAGTATTTATTGATAGCCAATTAGGGGTATATTGTTCATATTCTGTATGATTTTCCGGCTTAATCAAATTATTATTTGGTAGAAAATCAGCTTTGTTCTGTAAAGCTCTCTGCAAAGAATTTGCTAATGTTCCTAGCCAGTCGCTATATACTTGTACTACTACTGGTATTGTGTCGCGTGCGGCAATACTAATATTACCTAAAGCTGGTACTAATCCGACATTAACTAAAGAACTTTTACCTACACCAGAAGGGCCATGAATAATGGTTAATTTATGGTCATCTCGACTGATTCTTTCTAGGAGATTATTAACATCTTTCTGGCGACTGGAAACTGTTATTTCTTCGGGTAAGTGTTGATGATAGTCTAGTGAATCTTTTAAATAGACTTGTTTTTGTGGTTGTAATTGAGATGCACCAATGAAGGCTACCAATCCATACTGGTGAGCAATTTGCCTCCTTGTCATTTTTAAGCGAAATGCTTTTATGTATTTTCCTTGTTTATAATAAAGCGATCGCAACTCTGCTAAAATCTCCAGGTAAAGTTTGGGTTCTATACTATCTTGAGTTTTTAAACTATTTTGAATCGCTTTTTTCTCTGTTACTTCCGCAATTTCTAGAGCTTCAATAGCGTCTTTTTCGCGGTCTATTTTTTTGAAGATATTAGCTCGTAACAATAAGTATTTGTTTTTTTCTGTTGGTAATGTCATATCTTTTGTATAAAACAAAATATTGAGAGCCTTTTCAGATAGCTTCAAAGCTTGATACCAGTGTGATTTTTGTAGATAAATTTCTGCTAGAAAACCGTAATCCTGTGCTAATTGTAACTCATTTCCATATTTGTAATGTATTTTTAGTCCTTCTGTAGCAATAACTTCTAACTCTCCCCAAGCCTTCATCTGTTTGACCACTTCTCCTAATACGGGAATCACAGTGGCTACTAATTCAAAGCAATTAACTTTTTCCCAGAGCTGTTTCGATTCTTGAAGTGTCAGTTTAGCTTGTTTTAATTCTTGACAATTAGAGAGAGGGTCTTGAGTATATCGAAGATAATAACATAAGGCTATATTATATAAAACTATTCCTTGTTTTGTTAATAGCAATCTATTATTAATAGTTTGTAAACTATAAGATTCTGATTGATACAGCTCCCGTTGATATTTAACTTTATACCGCCATAAATTGAGGCTTTGCCGATAATGATCGATCGCAGAATCTATTTTTTTATTATAGTAGTCATCTCGACCAAGAATTAACTCTACATTAGCTTCGAGAATTGCTTCTAAATCTGGCTCACTATTTTTTAGGTGTCTCATGGCTAATTCGATTTCC
>JAJEAQ010000288.1 GCA_022822685.1 Trichodesmium sp. jk18x7bins.61 | reverse complement strand
GTTTTAAATAATACTATTTCTTTTCTTTAACTAACAATTTCAAGTCAGTTGATTCAATCTGTCACCTTACTATTATAACTTCTTGCTCAAAGTCAGCTCCTCAAATGTCTTTATTTCCTACTCTAGCAGATTTGTAAACTTGCACCTAAAAATTTATTTGCTGCCAAAAACTAGGTTTCAAAGACCATACATAACTCTAGTTTTTGGCAGCATTTGGAAATATTGAGATTAGTTATACTTATCAACCTACAGATAATGGGGATTATAATTTCATTAATCTAGTCTTCCTCCCTACTTTGATCTTCTGTTTTTACTTCTGTTGTATTTATTTGCTTGAGACAAATATTTTTTGTTCCTAATTCGATGGTAAATTCATCTCCTGGTTTTAATCCCATTTTCTGTGTATAGGTAGGCCCTATTACTAACTGTCCATTTTTATGAACACTAGCACGATAAGTTTTGCCACGCCCCCTTCCATCTTTACTTGCGTTATCTAAAGGTACTCCTTTTGCATTTAGAACTGCATCGTAGAACATAGTAAGATTTACTCGCTTCTGGTCATCTTTAGTTGTGTAGTACCCACAAGCAATTGCAGTATCTTTTTTTGATAGCTTGGGTAGCTGGGAAAGTTCTTTGACTTTTTTTAACAAGTCTTTACCAATTAATGGAGTATTGGATTGTTCGGAAGTATTTGATTGTGTTGTTGTTTTAGCCATCTTCTGCATCTACTAAAAATTTTCACTCATCAACTTTAACATTCATTTTGTCTCAGATCAAGCCTATTTAATCTTTTCTTTCCAGACATTATCAATATGCTCGGTAGAGCAACTCACTCTTCCATGTCAGACATTTAAAATACAAAAAAATATAATCAGCTAATTATCACACATTTACTTAATAGTTTACTGTTTTATGAATTTCCCTATTGTGTAAACTTTGACCCAAATAACTTAAACTAATTTTTTCTCCAGCAATATATCCAAAAGAAAAACCTAAATCATTATTCACTGCTGTTGACTTCTGAGTTTTACATTTCACACCTTCTTGGTTTAAATATGCTTGAATAGCTAAAGCATATTTTTCAAACATTGAACGTACAACAATAGCAGATGTTGAATGATAATCAGAAGTACTAGGGATACCTTTTTCCTCCATATTTTTTCTTTGCTGCTCTAATCTCTGCCTTAATCTAGTTGCAAACCCTACCCGAAAAGCATGAAGAAAAGTTCTTCTCTTACTTCTATGTTGTTTTACTAACTTGTCAACCACAGTAGTTAAATATTGATAAAGGGACTTAGAAACTGTAATATTAGTTTCTGTCCCTACTAATCTCATTTCACCAGTGTAAGTAGAACGCATTGCTTGACATCTATTAGCATTAGCAATTCCTGCTAAAATCCACATTTTCCAGGTTACATAACGACCAGTTTTATCAATAATACCCTTAGTAATATCTTCATCCTTGTCTTTTCCTAAGTCTGCTATACATAAATTATGTCGAGCTAATAACTCTGCTGCTTTTTCTGCAGCCAATGCAGTTTCATGTTCATTAGGTGAATTGCTAAGAGCTAGAAGTTTACTAATTTTTTCCTGGAGATCCCTATTGATCATTTATCTGACCTTAGATAAGTACCTATACACAATGTCATTGTCTATTTTGCATCAAAAGTCTTGATAGCTAAAGCTAGAGTCACCAAGACTCTCTCTTGTAGGAAGGCTTCCAAACTCCTCTTGCCTATCCCGAAAGGAGTTGATGCGCGGTGGGGTAAGCGGGAGTGACGATTAAAGGCATGCAAGCAACATGGAAGGCATATGGTGGGGGATAAAAAGCGCCACCTTTCATGTTTGCGAAGCGCAAAAATACACACCACTAATTTTCCAAATCAGCGTGGGGGACTCAAAACCTCTTCTAGCAGTACTTTTACCTCTTGCCTCTTGCAAGCATGCCTCAGCCGAAGGTTGTTTAGGTGTAACTAATAGGCACTAAGAAAAAATAAGTATTACACTACACCAGATTTCGGGGCTTGATTTTATAGTTCCATTCTCCATGAAACTCTGACTTTTCTAGATTCACTGCTTTTAATTCCTCATCTGTTATCTTCTTTCCCGTTTTGTAAATATTTTCATCTAGTTTCGCTTGGATTTTTAATCCTTTCTTGGTTTTCGTATTGCTAATCAAGTTCACTACTGTTTCTCTGGTAATTAAAGACTTTCCTCTCCAGTTTTTCGAGATATAGCAAAACATTTTATGTTCTATTTTGTTCCACTTACTTGTTCCTAGTGGAAGGTGACACACATTTATTGTCATTCCCGTTTCGTCTGCCAATTTTTGTAACTCTACTTTCCAGAGTCAGACTCTATAACCATTACTTCCACCACAATCTGCTGTCATTAAAGAGCTTTTAACACCTTTGTATTTCTCTTTTCCCATGTACTGCCACCAACTTTTGATTGAGTTTACCGCAAATTCAGCCGTATCACTACTTATCCCCACATTGACAAAACCTTCATTTTGGCCTAAATCATCAATTCCATCAGGAGCCACCTTTCCCAGCTCTTGAGCGACAAAATCATACACTTTTACTTTCTTCGGTTGCCCTTTTCTCTGATATTCTTGCCCTTGATTGCCATAATTGCCTATCTTTTCTTTTTTCTTGGTATCTACTGAAATAACCGGTAACCCACGTGAATGAAAGTTCTTCACCCTCTCATTTATATAATCAAATTGAGCATTTCTGTCGGCATGACTCTTTCCTTCTTCTGTCTTTCGATTCGATTGCAAACTATATCCTAATTCCCAGAGCAAATCACAGACTTTCCGTTGACTTATCTCATAGCCTTTGCCATTCAATTCATCCTGTAGCTTATAGGTACTTTTGCATGTCCAACGAAGTGGTGATTCCGGGTCTCCTCTGGTTAGAGGCTCGATTAAATTTTCTAACTCTACCAGTATCTTTGGGTCTTTCTCTGTAATTTTTGGGCGTCCGCCTCCCTTCTTCCGAATCTGTTCTTTTTCTAATCTCTCCTCACTTTCTATTTCTTTTATTCCTGCATATATTGTTGGTCCGGAAAGATTTGTTGCTTTATGTACCACCATCACACCACCTCGGCCATACTTTCGATTATAGGCTTTTGCTCTTGCTGCGCACCATAAGCGTTTTCGGCGCTCATCTAATGAATAGGAGATGTCCTCAAACTCGTCTTTGATGGCACTAACGATATTTTCTGGTTTTTCTGGTATCATTCTCATACTACAGCCATACCAGATATCTGCTCTTGTGTAAAGTTTATTTCTGCTTAGTGCCTTACTGACTACGGATGAGAAGTAGTTAGCCCATCCTCTGATTATCAGATTTAGCTTGGCAATTAGAGCCTTTGCTGGAACGGTCTTATGTTTGCCACATATCTCCGCTAGTTTCCGGTAGTGAGTTTTTATACTCTTTGAGGACGGCTTAATCAGCGTCTTGAATCCTTTCGGGCTGTTTTATTTCTGCCTAATTGTCAAACCAAGGAAGTCGAATCCGGGTTTGTTGCCTTCACATTCCTCCAAAGTGTGGGCAATTCTAGTTTTTTCTGGTTTTAGGACTAATCCTACTTGGCTTAACCATTCTTCTATCACGGTTTTGGCTTGTATTACTACTTTGATGTCTTCATGTAGGATGACGAAATCATCGGCGTAGCGTATTAAATTTAGGCTTCGGCACTTATCTCGCCAACATATTTGATGACCTTTTTCGTTTTTGATGTCTAAGGTTTGGGCAAATTTGTTCAGCCTTTCCTCCATGCCGTGTCAGGCGATGTTTGCGCTTTTGTGGTGATATCACCCCTCCCTGTGGTGTACCTTCCACAGTATCTAGGAATTGATTATTGTCAAATACCCCGGATTTTAACTATTGCTTGATTTCAACCCGGCCCTTACGGGCGAGGTCTGATCTTCGGTAGGGTGTTCGACCTAATTTTCCTAGTAGTGCATCATGGTTAATTCGGTCAAAACATTTGGATATATCAGCATCTAAGACGTATTTTGGTTTCTGTCTGATGCTGAGATAGATTGCCTGAATAGCATCCATCATGTGTTGACCACCGGAAAAGACCATAGCTTCAGGGTAAGAGCGTGCCTCCCATTCTGGTTCCATACTCAATTTCACCAGGGCTTGTAAAGCTCGGTCATACATTGTTGGTATGCCAAGTGGGCGTTTTTCGTCCCTTCCTGGCGCGTGGTATCCAGACTCTACGGGTAGGACTTGCTTTGAGTCTGTGTGACTTTAACATATCTGCCAAGTTAAGTCTTTCCATGGGTTTCAGGTTTTTAATTCCATCCACTCCAGCAGTTTTCTTACCCTGGTTATCTTGAGTCACACGCCTAACAGCCAATAACCTCGCGTAGTAACTTTTAGTCAGAAGTTTTTAATAAAGACGCATCTTACGGATTTCACCACGGCTGGATGCTTTGTAGATTAATTTTGGCAACTTGTATACATACTTCTCGACTTTTTTCCAGTTGGCGCGGCCTGTTCATGGAGCCGACAGGCTCAACTGGTCGTCTGAAATGGGACACCTTTCTGGTCGCGCGACTGGCTCAAGTCCTCTAGGGATTTTCACCCCGAGCCTACACGGAAAGGACTCTACGAGTCCGACTACTCTTGGAGTAAGTAATGAAACAGTCCGAATGCAAGTCCCGTTTGAGCAGGGAGCCTCCCTGTTTAGCTAAAACAGGGAGCCTCCCAAAAAGGTAAGGCCTTACCTTTTTGGCCGAAAAGTAGCCGCAGCCATCAGGGATTAGAT
>JAJEAQ010000764.1 GCA_022822685.1 Trichodesmium sp. jk18x7bins.61 | reverse complement strand
TCTGTATGGGTTACAGAGACTGGACTCTAGCCATACGTCCCTAGTTGCTAGGGGTTTCTGCTAGAAACGAACCGCACAGTCACAAATAGTATGGCAACCTGAAGCATAGGAAAAATCAATTATGCAAACTCTATCAAAATCAATCAAAACCCCTGCAAATGAAGTTGTCTTCGATACTACTATCCATCGGCGACAAACTCGTCCTGTAAAAGTGGGTAATATAACCATTGGTGGAGGCCATCCAGTCGTAGTACAGTCAATGATCAATGAAGACACTCTTGACATTGATGGTTCTGTGGCTGCCATTTGTCGCCTCCACAAAGTTGATTGTGAAATAGTCCGTGTCACCGTCCCCAGTCTAGCTCATGCTAAATCTCTAGGAGTAATTAAGCAGAAAATAGCAGAGAACTACAAACCTGTACCATTAGTAGCCGATGTTCATCATAACGGCATGAAAATTGCCCTGGAAGTAGCAAAACATGTTGATAAAGTTAGGATTAATCCGGGCTTATATGTATTTGAAAAGCCCCAACTTGGTAGAACAGAATATACTCAAGCAGAATTTGAAGAAATAGGTGATAAAATTCGCGAAACTCTAGAACCATTAGTAGTGTCCTTACGAGACCAAGATAAAGCTATGCGAATCGGTGTTAATCACGGCTCCCTAGCTGAAAGGATGCTTTTTACTTATGGGGATACTCCCCAAGGTATGGTAGAGTCGGCTTTAGAATTCATCAAGATTTGCGAATCTTTGGATTACTACAATTTAGTCATTTCTCTTAAAGCTTCACGAGTGCCAGTAATGCTAGCGGCTTATAGGTTAATGGTGCAGCGGATGGATGAACTAGGTATGGCCTACCCCCTCCATTTAGGTGTGACTGAAGCAGGGGATGGAGAATATGGACGGATTAAGTCTACTGCGGGTATTGGCACACTCTTAGCAGAAGGAATAGGCGATACAATTAGAGTATCTTTAACTGAAGCACCCGAAAAAGAGATTCCAGTATGCTACGGCATTCTCCAAGCTTTGGGGCTGAGGAAAACAATGGTAGAATATGTAGCATGCCCCTCATGTGGCCGAACTTTATTTAATCTGGAAGAGGTTTTGCATCAAGTTAGAGAGGCAACAAAACACTTAACAGGATTAGATGTTGCCGTTATGGGTTGTATTGTCAATGGCCCTGGAGAAATGGCAGATGCAGATTATGGTTATGTAGGTAAGCAACCTGGGTATATCTCACTATATCGTGGACGAGAGGAAATTAAAAAAGTCCCTGAATCCCAAGGTGTTGAAGAATTAATTAAATTAATTAAAGCTGATGGGCGTTGGGTTGAACCATAGTTCTTTGTAATCTGGGAATAAGACCAGCGCCCCTAAATTCGGTTAATCCAGGAGAATACTTACTGGGAAAGCATCCGCCTTACTGTTGGTATTCTCCCGATATTGATTATGCTATAATTAAATAGGTTGAACACCTGCCTGGGCATCTAAAAGGCCGTAAGGAGAAATTTTTTTGCGTATCTATTTAGTACCTGGGGAATCAGACAAGCCACTGAATCTTCTCGTGTTCATGGTGATCTGCCCCTCAAATCGGAAATCACTACAATCCCAAATTTCCACTCTGCCCTGGTAAGAAAATAGTCAATTATGTTCAATAAAAAATTATACACCCATGCTCAAGCAGGAGATATCATAAATGTCACTTTAGATAAAGATCAGAAACATATCTTGAGTGGAACTTATACTGCTCGTGTTAAGACTCCTACCCCCAAAAGTGTAGAAGTCAAAATAGATGGTAATCGTAGCTCTGTAAATCAATTTAGTTTTGTAGATCAAAAGGATGGCTATGATTATAGTTTGAATGCCATTTCCGTTTGATTGTAAAATACTAGGTTTGAGTCCATGTTAAGCTGATCTAATCAAGAGACAACTGGTGATCAACTGGGGGATAGGAACTTAAATATTTACCGATAACTAGGATATCACGCATAGTTTGAATGTAGTATTTATTGTTTAAATTAATTCAAAAAAATATGGTTATAGCAAAACGCGGGCTGATTCTTGGTGCAACAGCATTGATGTTAACAGGTGTTACTGTCATAGGTGCTGGTATCCATCTTTCATCTCAAGCATCATTAAATAATAATGACCCTAAAGAATTAATCGACCAAGTTTGGCAGATTATTGATAAAACCTATGTAGATGGTACTTTCAATCAGGTAGACTGGAAAGCTACTCGCACTGAATATCTGAGTAAAACTTATACTGATGATGAAGCAGCATATGATGCGATTCGGGAAATGCTAGAAAAGCTGGGTGATCCTTATACCCGCTTTATGGCTCCCGAAGAGTTTAAAAATATGCAAATAGACACTTCTGGTGAATTGACAGGTGTAGGTATTCAGTTAACTCAAGACCAGGATACAAAAAAATTAGTAGTTATTTCACCAATAGAGGATACTCCAGCCTTTGATGCAGGTATTCAACCTAAAGATATTATTGTTGAAATTGATGGCCAAAGCACTGAGGGAATGGATATTAATCAGGCAGTCAGTCTGATTCGTGGCCCGATTGGAAGTGAGATAACTTTGACTATTAAACGAGACAATAAAGAAATACAGTTTCCAATTGTCAGAGCCAAAGTTGAAATCCATCCTGTTAAATATTCTCTGAAAGAAAGTTCTCTTGGTAAAGTTGGTTACATCCGCTTGAATCAGTTTAGTGCTAACGCTGCGGGAGAAATGCGAGAGGCAATTAGTGAGCTGGAAGTTGAAGATGTATCAGGATATATTTTGGATTTACGCTCTAACCCTGGTGGATTACTATATGCTAGTGTAGAAATCGCTCAGATGTGGCTTGACAGTGGATATATTGTCTCTACTGTAAATCGTAATGGTGTAACTGATCGCCAGAAGGCTAGTAATAGATCTTTGACTGATAAAGCATTAGTAGTAATGGTGGATGGGGGATCTGCAAGTGCTAGTGAAATTCTTTCAGGTGCGCTGCAAGACAACGAGCGAGCAACTTTAGTCGGTATGAAGACTTTTGGTAAGGGGTTAGTGCAGTCAGTGCGGGGTGTGGGTAATGGTGCAGGGTTAGCAGTGACGATCGCTAAATATTTTACCCCTAGTGGTCGTGATATTAACCATGAAGGAATTAAACCAGACGTGGAAATCTCTCTTACAGATGCAGAAAAAGAGACTTTGCGGACAAATCGGGACAGGATAGGTACTATTGATGATCCTCAATATGCAAAAGCTTTAGATATCTTGAATCAAGAAATTGCTGCACTCAAGAATAAGAAAGCTCAGTCAACACAGTAGATATATAAATTCAAAACAAGATGAGGCTGAGTGATGAATATATGCGATCGCAACTCAGCCTCTAATTTTACTTTTATTGTGGCTGACACTTTCCGGCTCGAATCAATCCCACACGACGGGCGATCGCCTCCTCAACAGAATTAAATGGACCCCATCTTTCGACAATAGAGGGGTCTTTTTTTTGTTCTACTTGTTCAGTAGGCAAAATTTCACAAGTGCCCTCTAGTCCTTTGATAATCAGAAATTTTTGTGATATCTCACTCATAGGATTAACCTGTTTTATGGTAGTTTGCGTATTAGTCTCAATCCGTTTTAGTTTCCCTCTGGAGAAACCCCTATATGAAAAGGGACTGCGACTCTTGTCGTCTGGTCATTTTTCATCCCTTAGCTCAAGCGCTCCGAGTTTCCTTGCAGACTGAATGTTTTTAGATGATAAGAACCATACCTGATTTGATCCAAACTTAGTGTGCCAGTCCATGATATGGGTGAGGATTCCCTCTCTTACAATGGTACGTTTTTTATCTTGGCAACCAAAACAACTTCTCTCAACTTGCTTAGAGCTTTAATTTTTCATTGTCTTAGTCTAGAACTTGGAGCCCTCAAACCCCTATTGTTTCATAGGTTTCTTAACAACATACACTTGTAAGGGATTCCCTATAGGGCTTTGAGCCATTTGAAAAGTAGAGTCCCTTGAACTCCGGAGTTGTTGATGAAATGTATTAAATTATACATTTCATCAAGTTGGTTCAAAATTGGAAATTTTTTAGATGTATGTCTTGGATGATCTAGAAAATTCACTACCAGCCAACAATAGTCATTAAACTGATAACATGGGACACAAATTTTATGGCTTAGTATTCCCATTAGTGTTAGGAATGGGATTTGTCTTATCTATTGCTCCAAGCAGTAAAGCCAAGAAAAGTGAAAATATTAACCAAACTGCCCAGATTCTAGAAAAAATAGAGGAGTACAACCCACTCAACAAATATCCACAAGCATCCAAACCACTTGAACAGTTAGAGGAGCAAAACACAAACACAGTTACAGAAAAAAATAATGATACTTTAGGACAAATAGAAGAATACAATCAACTCAACCAACCTCCAGAAACCTCTCCAGCTCTAGAACAAATTAACTCTGTCAATCAACTTAGTGATGTTCTACCTACAGATTGGGCTTATAGTGCACTCCAGTCACTAGCTGAAAGGTATGGTTGTCTATTAGCTGCCCAGAATGGTAACTTTAGTGGTAATCGAGCCATTAGTCGTTATGATTTTGCTGCTAATCTCAACGAATGTTTACAAGTTATTCAAAGTCTGATTGAGCAGCTAGATACTGTTGATATTTCCTCAGAAGAGTTAGCAAAAATCCGGCGTTGCATTAATGCGGGATGAATGAGCAGGTGTGGCAGAGGAAGTAAAAGGGAAAAAGTATGGAATGTCCAGACTGCCCATCTCAGCAGCTCCGTAAGAATGGTAACAGACGCGGGAAGCCAAATCACATTTGTGTCAGTTGCGGTCGCCAATTTGTATCCAATCCTCAAGCTCAACCAGGATACAGTGATGATGCTCGTCAAATCTGTCTCATGTACGTTAATGGTATGGGTTTTCAGGGGAGAGAGCGGGTAACGAGGATTCACCATACCACTGTCATTCGATGGGTAATGCAGGTGGGAAAACAGTTACCGGATGCCTACGGGCATTCCGAAATTCCCGAAGTTGGGGAACTCGACGAGTTGCCAACTTTTATCGGCTCAAAAAAAAAACCAATCTGGATTGGGACAGCAGTTAACCACTTCCAGCCGGGTATCTGAGCTTGGATATAGGGAGCTCATAGTGGGCAGACCTTTGAACCTCTGTGGAACATTGTCAAGTTGTGGCAGTGCTTCTTCTATGTTACAGATGGGTTTAAGGTGTAATCGGGTCAGGTTGAGGCACCTCGCCACATGAATGAGGATTACTCCTCTCCTCTCCCCTTTGAACCGTGGGTGACAGTCTCCCATCACACGGCTCAAGCCTCACTTCCAGCCTTTAACTTGGATTTACTATGTACCTGCTTGTGACACGCTCTGTGTAAATGCATTAGGTTTTCTGTGTCGTCAGTGCCACCCTCTGCCACAGGTACTATGTGATGGGTTTCGATTTCTTCAGAGTTGAATCGGCTATCTCCACAAATCGGGCATTTCCAGTTTTGTTCTTTGGCTAACTTGTCTTTTTTGGAGCCTTGAGCTTTGTGGTTCTTCCCTTGTTTGGTTTGACGTTTTAGCCAATATTCTTTGAGTAAAGGGTCGTCTGGACTAGCTTGGACTTTGACTAGAGCCTGTCTAATCATGGGTGTACTACTGATGTCGTAAAGTATGAAGGATTTCTCTTCTCCTCTTCTACCAGTCCCTTGACATATGTTCATGTCGGCGACTAGCCGAAATGTCCAATCTCTTCCTCTGTATCTTTTGAAGTATTTATCTTTTTCAGGTCGCGCGACAGGCTCTACCCATTTTTTTCCTTGATTGGGATGCCGTCTTATTGCCCATCTGTAGAGGTATTGCCATATCCTATAACTGATAAGGTTTCTTTACTGACTACTCCTCTGGAGTAATTTGCAAAACCTCTGAGAAGTGGGTTCAGTTTTCTAATGACTTGCTCCTGGGTGTTAGCTTTCATTTCTGATAGTATTTGTCCGCTCTTTTGACAAAACCCTAACACTTTTTCTTTTTGGGGTTT
>JAJEAQ010000280.1 GCA_022822685.1 Trichodesmium sp. jk18x7bins.61 | reverse complement strand
ACATCAAGCTCCCGTTGCATCGGGTCTTTCTTAAACATTCGCATAATTAAGCCCATTGGCATCACTGCTAGATAAAAGACTAATCCCATCCACAGGGGTGTCATAATTTTGCTCAGTGTGAGGCCAATTCTCATCCAGACCTGGTAAACAGGGCCAAGAGTAGGTGGTGATACTAAGGCTAATACCCATAAGGGTGTAGCAATTACCCAAGGCCATGCTGGAGGAGGCCAGTGGCCGTGTAATAGGGGCATTAACAGGCCAAATACAGCAGCAAAAACGCCTCCTACTATTAGTCCAAAGTCTCTGAGACCCTTCTTATCAATTTTAGGTATCTCGCGATCGCTCATTATACTAATTGATATTTGATTAACTTTTAACTGTTAACAAAAAAGTCATCAAAAGTCAATAAAAATTTTTCAGTCTTCTGTATCAACAGGAGCAAAATGCTTCCACTCCCCAAAAATTGAGTCTCCACAGACAAGTGATGAACAGATCCATTTAACCCAATTACTTTTGATTTAATCAAGCTCAAATTCTTGTTTCCAAGAATCATCCTTTTGCCAAGGAATCTGCTCTGTTTTGGCCATCAATAAATTCTCAACCACCAAATAATCCATCTCAGTCCGCATAAAACACCGATACGCATCCTCTGGGGTACAAACTATCGGCTCGCCTCGGACATTAAAAGAGGTATTGACAATTACTCCACATCCTGTGAGCTTATCAAAATGACGAATCAAGTCATAGTAACGAGGATTAGTCTCTGGATGAACAGTCTGAATACGAGCTGAATAGTCAACATGAGTAATTGCGGGAATTTCAGAACGAGGCACATTCAACTTATCAATCCCAAACAACTGCTTTTGTTCGGCAGTCATGGGAATCCGCAAACTCTCCTGCACTGGAGCCACTAACAACATATAGGGGCTAGAGTGGTTAATATCAAAATAATCCGAAACCCGCTCCCCTAAAACCGAAGGCGCAAAAGGTCGGAAAGACTCTCGATACTTAATTTTTAAATTCATCACCGACTGCATCTTAGTATTCCGGGGGTCGCCAATAATGGAGCGCCCACCCAAAGCCCGGGGGCCAAATTCCATCCGACCCTGAAACCATCCCACCACATTGCCATCATCCAAAATCTCTGCCAACCGTGGCATTAATTCTGTATCTGGCAAATATTCATATTTAGCCTGAATACCATCAAGATATTCCCTAATTTCTGCATCTGTAAACTGAGGTCCGAGATAAGCTCCTTGCATCATGTCATTAGGAGCGCAACAGGCAGGAACTTCCATAACAGAAACAGCAGAATTTCCAGATTCTACAGAAGCTAGTTCCCTGGCTGGGGCTGTCTCAGTTCCTGTTTCGATTACCCTTGGTAGGTCGTGGTATTGATACCAAATAGCCAAAGCAGCACCTAAAGCACCACCTGCATCTCCGGCTGCTGGTTGAATCCAAATATCTTTAAAAATTCCTGACCGTAAAATTTGGCCATTGGCTACACAGTTGAGTGCTACTCCCCCTGCTAAACAAAGATAGTCGGCATTGAGTTCTTTTTGAACTGTTCTACTTAGACGTAATACGACTTCTTCGGTAACTTTTTGGATAGAGGCAGCGATATCCATTTCCCGTTGACTAATTTTGGTTTCTGCTTTTCGAGGTAGCCCACCAAATAGCTGGTCAAATTTCTGGTTAGTCATAGTCAACCCAGTTGTGTAGTTGAAATATTCCATGTTTAACCGAAAAGTACCATCGGCTTTTAAGTCTATCAAGTGATTCAGAATCAGGTCTACATAATTTGGTTCTCCGTAGGGAGCTAAACCCATGAGTTTGTATTCCCCAGAGTTAACTTTGAAGCCGGTGTAATAAGTGAAGGCTGAGTAAAGAAGACCTAATGAGTGGGGAAAATCTATTTCCCATTGGGGAGTTAGTTTGTTTCCCTCTCCCAGCCAAATGGAAGTAGTTGCCCACTCACCTACTCCGTCAAGGCACATTACTGCTGCACGCTCAAACGGGCTAGGGAAAAAGGCTGAAGCAGCGTGGGCTTGGTGATGTTCTGTAAACATCAGTTTAGGGATATGGGATGATTTACACTGGCCTAATGTAGCTAATTCTTTTTTTAATAGGGTTTTCAAGTATAGTTTTTCTTTCAACCAGATAGGCATTGCCATGAGGAAGGAGCGAAAGCCTTTAGGAGCATAACTGAGGTAGGTTTCTAGGAGTCGCTCGAATTTGACTAGGGGTTTGTCATAGAAGACTATTTGGTCTAAGTTTAGTAAATCTATGTTGGCTTGTTTGAGGCAATAGGCGATCGCTTTTTGAGGAAATCTGGCGTCATGTTTTTTGCGAGAAAATCTTTCTTCTTGAGCTGCAGCGATGATTTTACCGTCACATACTAAAGCTGCTGCACTGTCATGGTAATAGGCTGAGATTCCCAGAATTTTCATATTAATATTTTTGATACTCCTCACGGATGGCCTTTTAGATAATTTCGGCCAAAATTTTAGCAAAATATCTTCAGATTATAGTTGCTCAAAGCACACCTTCTGAAAAATAGGTTTCTTAACTAATGTAGGGCAACCAAAAAAAAAATTGGTTTGTAGTTGCGGTGCCTGCGCGATCGCTCTAACTATTGCAGTACAGTAGTCTTATCAGTCAACTAATACAAGATGCTTATATAACTCATTTGGGTTCTATACCACTTACACAACATAAGTACCTACACAAAATTAATAGACTGGGAAACTATCGCTGCTCAACGCCAAGATGTAGGTAATAAAATAGCATAAATTAGACAAGAATTAATGGACTCAGAAACTAATATTTAATGGGTTACGAGAAAATTGGTTTGAAAGTCCCGATGATTTAGCAGAAAGACTGAAGTTAAGTCGCAGTGCAGTGTTAGGTGCATTGGGTGCTTATACTCAAGCAGGGCGAGCAATTTATGATTTGAATAAACAGGTTGATCGAGTCCGAGAATTAAGTCGCGAACCTCTACCAATGGAGCGGTTAAGGTTTGCTAATGAACGAGAGGAAAGTGCTACTAAATTTTTACAAGAAAATGCCGTACAGGTAAATTCTGTAAGTGATGTTAATGGAGTATTGAGTATTGAGGGAAATGTTAGAGATAAGGACATAATTTTTAATCCTGGTTTGAGGGTTGATGCTGATGAGCGTATTGTTGAAGCCCGATGTACTTGTAACTGGTATCAGCAAAATAAGTTATATAAAGGACCTTGTGAACATATTTTGGCTTTGCGGATGCAGCAGGCGCGTCAGAGTCGGTAGGTATTTGGCGTTGGTAACTTGAAAGATGATTATCTTGTATAGCAGTACGTTTTTTGGTTAGGACAAAAATCAGGGTTGAAAGGCAAGAGGCAAGAGGCATGCATAGGGATTCCTAACCTTAATGCGTAGCGCTATAGTAGAAACAGCCCGGATACCAATTCTGTGTGCAGTTGCACCTATATTTATCCCCCTGGCGCCCCCCTTTCCAAGAGGGGAACTGGAAAATGCTGCGCTTTTGGTTTGATGGGGGGGGGAAACAGGTATTTATATAATGATCCGGATAATAAGTGATAAAAAACCTTCTCCCTTCTAACCTTTTCTTCTCTTCAGCATAAGTGCCTTCTGCCCTCTGCCTTCCTTCTACCAAAGTGTAAGTATTCAATCGGACATGATATTAGTTCACTACTTCGCAAAAAAGGTATCATATCAAATCCGGTTAATTGCACACACTATGAACTCTCAGGCCACCAGTGGAAATAGGTTAATCCACTTGGAAGCTCACAGTGATTCAGCCAGGCGCCAC
>JAJEAQ010000717.1 GCA_022822685.1 Trichodesmium sp. jk18x7bins.61 | reverse complement strand
AGCTGTCGCACCTACTTCTGAACAAGAGCAGATCAGTTTAGATTGGGAACGTGCGACTCATCAGGGTAGATATTTATTTTCTCTAGCCAAAGCAGAAAAAGGTTTAGGTGAAATCAAAGCATCGATAGCCACTCTCGAACTATCTAAAACAAAAATAAAACCAGAATATATTCCCTCCCTTTATATTTTTATACTCATAGAACTACGAGAAATTTATTACCAAGAAAAAGAATATCTTAAAGCTTTTGAATTAAAGCAAGAACGACAAGAAGTTGAACAGGAGTTTGGGTTCATCGCATTCATTGGCCCGAATTACTTGAGAAATATAAAACGAAATATTAACCCAGCTTTACCTCAGTTTAGTCAACGAACACCTAGTCAAGAAATTGCTGCATCTGGACGAGAGTTTGATGTAGAAAAATTACTAGAAAGACTGAGTCGCCCCGACCATAAACTAATCGTTATTTATGGACAATCAGGAGTAGGAAAAAGTTCTCTTTTGCAAGCAGGATTAATTCCGGTGTTAGAGAGAAAATCAATTGCTACCCGTGATGTTCTGGTGTGTTTCCAGGGATTTTATGTAAATTGGGCTTCAGTATTGGGGCAAAATTTAGCTAAACAACTGCAAGTAACTAAAAAATTAGCAATTAATTCAGATACTCTTAATTCAACAGATTCTATTTTGACTCAGTTGCAAGATAACGCTGAATTAAATTTACTAACAGTAATCATCTTCGATCAATTTGAGGAATTTTTCTTTGCCAATCAAGAGTCATGCCAAAATCAAGCACTAGCTCAGTTTTTCCAAGAATGTTTAAAAATTCCTTTTGTGAAAATTGTTTTATCCCTCCGGGAAGATTATATTCATCACTTATTAAGATTTAATCGTTGGGCAAATTTAGATTCAATTAGTAATAATATTTTAGATAAAAATAATCTCTATTACTTAGATAATTTTTCCCAGGAGCAAGCTATAAAAATTGTTCAAAAATTAATTGAAAAAAGTCTCTTTAAAATAGATTTAGAGCTGCAAGAAAAGTTAGTAGAAGACTTGGCTCAAGAGTTAGGAGAAATTCGTCCGATTGAGTTGCAAATTGTAGGGGCACAACTACAAAAAGAGAATATTACGACTTTCCAACAGTATCAAGAATTAGGAGATAATCCCAAGGAAAAATTAGTAGATAAATATTTAGCCGAAGTGGTGGGAGACTGTGGAACAGAAAATGAAAAATTAGCTTGGGTATTATTACTGTTATTGACAGATAAAAATAATACTCGGCCGTTCAAAACTCAGGGTGAGTTAGGGAGAGAAATTAAGTCTAATGTAGAAAATCTAGAATGGGTGTTAAAGATTTTTGTGGATTCAGGCTTAGTTTTGTTATTACCAGGAATGCCATCAGAACGCTACCAATTAGTACATGATTATTTAGTGGGATTAATTCGGCAAAAGAGACGATTAGAGATACTAGAAGAGTTGAAACAAGAAAGGGAAAAACGACAGCAATTGCAGAAGCGGGTGCTTAGGGGTGCGGTTGCTACTGGCTTAGTGATGACAGTATTGACAATTTTTGGCTGGCAGGCAAAAACGGAAAGTAGAAGGGCACAAAGACAGACTATTATTGCTCAAGCAAATCAGGCTAGCTCCCTGTCTAAGTCTGGTGAAAAATTAGATGGGCTAATCATGGCCATGAAAGCCAGGCAAAAACTCCTGGATAGTAAATTTGAAGCAACTGGCGAAGCAAGCGCGGTGACAACTGCTCTAGGAGTAGCAGTTTACAGAAGTAACAAAAATGAGTTTTTCGAGGTTAACCGTCTGCAAAGGCATGAGAATTTACTTTGGAGTATTGCCTTTAGCCCGGATGGTGAGGCGATCGCTTCTGCCAGTGCAGATCAAACAGTGAAATTGTGGAACCGCCAAGGGCAATTGTTGCATACTCTTCGAGGGCATGAAGCTGGAGTCATAGATGTAACTTTTAGCTCCGATGGAGAGACGATTGCTTTTGCTAGTGCTGACAATACGGTGAAATTGTGGAATCGCCAGGGGCAGTTGTTGCAGAATCTCGTGGGGCATCAGGATAGAGTCATAGATGTAACTTTTAGCTCCGATGGAAAGACGATCGCTTCTGCTAGTGCTGACAATACGGTGAAATTGTGGAACCGCCAAGGGCAATTGTTGCAGACTCTCCGAGGGCATCAAGATTGGGTGTGGGATGTAGCTTTTAGCCCGGATGGAGAGATAATCGCTTCTGCCAGTCGTGACCAAACGGTGAAATTATGGAATCGCCAAGGGCAATTGTTACAGACTATGGAGCATGAGGCTCGAGTCATAGATGTAGTTTTTAGTCCCGATGGAAAAACGATCACTTCTGGTAGTAGCGACCAAACGGTGAAATTGTGGAATCTCCAGGGGCAATTATTGCAGACTTTTGATGGGCCTGAAAATTGGATCATAGATTTAGCTTTTAGCCCCGATGGAGAGATAATTGCTTCTGCTAGTAATGACAAGACAGTTAAATTGTGGAATCGCCAGGGGCAATTGTTACAAAGTTCCCTAGAGGATGGAAGTTCAGTCTGGGATGTGACTTTTAGCCCCGATGGAGAGATAATTGCTTCTGCTAGTAATGACAAGACAGTTAAATTGTGGAATCGCCAGGGGCAATTGTTGCATACTCTCGTGGGGCATCAAGATTCGGTTTGGGATGTGGCTTTTAGCCCCGATGGAGAGACGATTGCTTCTGTGGGTATTGACCAAACAGTGAGATTGTGGAGTCGCCAAGGGCAGTTATTGCAGACTCTAGTTGATCATGCAAACTCTGTTAGGGGTGTGGCTTTTAGCCCCGATGGAGAGACGATCGCTTCTGGTAGTGGTGACAATACGGTGAAGTTGTGGAATCTCCAGGGGGAATTGTTGCAGACTTTGGATGGGCATCAGGATGGGGTGATGGATGTGGCTTTTAGCCCAGATGGAGAGATGATCGCTTCTGTAGGTATTGACCAAACAGTGAAATTGTGGAATCGCCAAGGGCAATTGTTACAGACTCTTGTTGGGCATGAAAATTCGGTCTGGGGTGTAGTTTTTAGCCCGGATGGAGAGATAATTGCTTCTGCTAGTGCTGACAATACGGTGAAATTATGGAATCGCCAAGGGCAATTATTGCATACACTTGTAGGGCATGGGAATTCTGTGTGGGGTGTGACTTTCAGCCCAGATGGTCAAACTATTGCTTCTGCTAGTGCTGACAATACGGTGAAATTATGGAGTCGTCAGGGGCTATTGTTGCAGAGTCTGGTTGGCCATGAAAATGCAGTCTGGGATGTAGCTTTTAGTCCAGATGGTCAAACTATTGCTTCTGCTAGTGCTGACAATACGGTGAAATTATGGACAGATTTGCAGGTAGAAGATTTAACTAAACATGGTTGCAATTTGCTAAATGACTATCTAATTACCTATCCTTCTGAGTTAGAAGAACTTAAAATCTGCCAAACTTCCGAACGCATGAAAGTAGCTGCTCGTAGTTGGGTGATTGAGGGAGAAAAACTAGCAAGAGAACATGAAGTTAACAAAGCAGTTACTGTATTTGAGAAAGCAATTAAATGGAATCCAGATTTTAACCTCAACCCCAATCTCAAAGTCTGGGCACAATCATTATCTGATGTAGAAAAGCTCATAGAGGAAGGTACTAAACTAGCAAGAGAAGGAAAAATCGAGCAAGCAGTAGAAAGGTATGAAAAAGCAATAATTCTAGACAAGATGGCATTCATCCCTACTAAACAAAATATCTACCCAGAAGCCCAAGCCAAATATCAGGCAGTAGATGCAGCAAATGCTTTATTAGTTCAAGGGAGTGAGCTTGTTAGAGAGGGTAAAGTTAAAGAAGCGATCGCTTCCTACAAAGAAGCAGAAAAAATCCAACCCACTCAAATTTCTGCTAGTCATTGGAAGACACTTTGTTGGTATGGTAGCCTTTATCAACAAGCTGCTGATGTTCTGTTTGCCTGTGAAAAAGCTATTGCCCTTAACCCTGATGATATTAGTCTTCTTGATCTTCGTGGACTTGCTAGGGCATTGACAGGGGATATTCAAGGGGCAATAGAAGACTTTCAGGTATATGTAGAATGGACTGATGATCAGGAGAAGAAAGCACAACGGCAAGAATGGATAAAAGTTCTTCAGGCTGGAGAAAATCCGTTTAATTATGAAATTTTGGAGAGTTTAAGGAATAGTTTATAGTTGAGCTTTATATCATGTCCGGGTAATTAGTGATCAATAAAATTATAGGATTGATAATTAGGGGAGAAACACCACCCTTAGCCTATAATTTATCCCTCCCTCTTAACTACTGACTACTGACTACTTTATTTATTTATACGTGTTCAACCGGACATGATATTAGCCCCATTTTAATTAGGAGCCTAAAGCCAAACTACGAACGAACTACAGACTATACAAAAGAGAACTCACTGCTATTCAAGTTCATACCATTGACATTTTCAACTATACCAACAAGTTCAGTACCATTATGGTAGATAGCTGTTCCTTCAGGTAATCCAGAAACATTTTCCTGTAGATTATATTCATTTTTAAAACCATACAGTTGAATGCGATCGCCTTCAGCACTATTGAAAGTACTAATGATAGCGTAGTCTGCGTCACCACTACCATCATAGTAAACCTGACCATCACCTAAGATAAATAAATCTGTACCCGCACCACCTCGCAAGGTATCAATCTCATTATTGCCTGGTTGAGCAGAACTTGGAGCAACTCCGATTAAGGTATCGCTGCCTTCTCCCTCTTGAATAATATTGTTACCACTACCACCGTTAAGTATATCCTCACCTACCCATCCAGTTATGTGATCATTACCTACTTCGCCATAAAATCGTCACCTTCTCCACCACCAATACTGTCATCGCCATTCCCTCCAAACAGGTTATCATCGCCTGCTAAACCTTTAATTTGGTTTGAGCTATCATCTATCTCCATTGGGCGTTCATATTTTAGGGATGAATTGTCTCCTAGGAGTCCAACAGGAAGTAAAAGGAGGAAATTAGATGGAATGTCCACACTGCCAGTCCAAGAAGATCCGTAAGAATGGCAACAGACGTGGGAAACACGCGCCACATTTGTGTTGATTGCCGTCGTCAATTTGTCGCCTCCCCTCAAATTCACAGAGGATACAGGGA
>JAJEAQ010000538.1 GCA_022822685.1 Trichodesmium sp. jk18x7bins.61 | reverse complement strand
CTGTCCAATCAACTCCCGTTATATTCCTAAAAATTAACAGTGAGTCCTTGACTACATTGACAAAACCAAGATGTAAAATAGCTGATGACAAGGAAAAACTACAAATATTATTGAGAGTATTTAGGGAAATTTAGAGTTTTTTATTTTTAGTATTTCTAGAAAATTGTAGTGTACAGAAGTTTAGCATAAATTCAATTCTAGATCAAGATTGGCAGGTGCTAAAATTATCTGTATCGTTAGAATATATAAACTTGAGTCAAAAATCTATGAATTTGGAAATAAAATTAAGATACAAATATCTTCATTTTTTGACAATATTCTCACTGCTCCTGATAACTGTTTGTGGAGGAGGGGAGAAAAAAACTGAGTCAACTCAGACTCCTTCCAAATCAGCTCAAGAAGAAGTTGAAGAAAAAAGCTATATTCTAGTTGATGGTTCAAGTAGTATTTTTCATTTTTCCTCTCTCAGACATAATGGCTCAAAATTTTATGAAAGATAATCCTGATAGGGGAAAAGGAGGAGTCTGGAAACCAGTGCCTCCCGAAATAATCCCTTATGGTTGTAAAATAAATTCTCTTGCTTATCCTTCCTAATTGAAATGCGAATGAATGAATTATTTATAGATAAAAAATTAATGACTTTTTTTATGAAAATATTGCACATTGCTATCTTAATTTTAAACTTAACTGGGTGGCTATTACCTCATAAATGGTTATGGATTTATTTAATTTGGATACCATTAATGATAATTCAATGGCAACTCAACCAGGGAACTTGTGTATTAACAAATCTAGAAAATTATCTAGTAGGTGAAATTAATAGACCTAAATCACAACAACAGGGTCAATTTATTAAATCTTTGTTTTTAAAATTATGCGGTTTTACACCTTCAGATACCGTTTTAAAATATTTAATTTATTTAACAATTTTTTGCTGCTGGAGTTTTGCATTTTGGAGATATTATACCTAGAGGAGTAAAGTATCCGCTGATATACCTCATCAAATAAAAAGCACAGCATCTTCTTGCTCTCTTATTTATTTATTTATTAAGTATTCCATCGAACATGATATAAAACTAGGTTTAGCGATCGCTTACATGGCTTTGGGAGGTAAGATTTATAAATTTACAGAAGTTGGCGTTGGTAAATAATAAAGAGATGAAACTCTAACAGACTTAACCCCAAATACTTAAAAATCCTGGGTAATACCTTTTTGCTAAGTAGTGCAACTAACTATCTGTTTCCCCCTTTTCAAAGGATAATCGCCCCGACGCCCCCCGTCAAACAAAAAGCGTAGCATCTTCTGACTTCCCCCTTTGAAAGAGGGAAGGCAGGAGGATTTCTTTAGAGGGGCTAGGGGGAATAGAAAGGGGGGATGGGGGATAAATGGTGAACTGCACACAGAACTGGTATCATGGCTGTTTCTACTGGTACTTAGACATTTTCTGGTTTATAAAGTGCCTAAAAGTCAGTCTAGGCAAGGGAAAAAGGTCTAAGCCATAAAAATTGCGGAAAGCCTAGTCATTTCTGCATTGATACCTTTTAGACCTCAATACTTCTCTCTGTCTAGCTTTGAGGCTATTTTATCCCTCATTTTTGTCTAAGTCTCACTACTACAAGATCATCATCTTTCAAGTTACCAACGCCCAGAAGTTAAGGTGGGCAAAAAGCTCTATATTGATTGTTGTTCTAGATAAATCAATATTTGCCTACCCTACTAATAAGATTGTCACGCTTCACTACTTCCTGCTTCTGCAACGAGCCGATTATTTGTCACATTCTTTGATCAAATTGTTATGAAAAGGAGATTTGGAAAAAGCATATGGGCGGCAGCAGATTTAGTGGAACATCATCTATGAGACTTGCGAGGTTGACGAGCAAAAAAAGTTAGGATTAAAATCAAAATTGTCAATATTAGGTAGCCATAAAGGCCAGGCTGATAAGAACCGAATTTATCTTTAAATATAGCTACAAAAGATGGTCCTATTGCACTTGCTATGGCCAGAATCATCATTTGAAAACCAGAAATAGAACCCAAATTAGCCCTACCCAAAAAATGTGGTAAAGCTACCGCCGATAAAGTACCAAAACATCCACCACTTATTCCAAATCCCATAATAGTTAAAGCCCGAAATAAAGGCCAGTAAAAATTAGCAATGGAGGCCATAGGTATTGCCTCCCCCCACCATCATTACCATAAATAAATATTTCAACGGCACTCTATCTGCAGCTAACCCTACCAGATAACTAACAATAGTAGATCAAACTGCCTTGGGTAAAAAAATGCTCACTGCCTGCATTTGCGATCATCCAATTTCAGCACCAATATCAACAATATGAAAAGTAACACCTGTAAGTATCAAAGCTTCCGACGGTAAAGTTAGCGCCACTACCCAAAACATAATTGTGTTTATGGCTTCAGCACAGGTAAAATCTTGTAAGTTATTGTCAGATGAATATTTTTCCTCAACTCTAGAGGTTTCTCTTTTTCCATCCATCAATAGACCGCATTCTTCCGGGCGATCGCGATAAAAAACCCATCCGATCATACCCATACCAATACCGACAACTACTGCCATAATTAGCCAAGTCTGTCCCCCAACCGAAAATATCAATCAATGAACTCATTGTTAAAGGCGCAATAGAAAACCCAAAAGCTAAAAACACCCCTGTAATACCAGAAAAAAACCCCCGACGACGAGAAAACCATTTGCCGATGGTAGCGCGACTGGTCATAGTTAACATACCCTGGCCGGAAAAACGCAAACAGACAAAGCCCAATACCAGTATGAATAAGACCACAGTTGAATAGGGAACTATAGCTAATTTGTTACTAATAAGGGTAGCTAGGCGATCGCTAAAACTCAAATAACAAAGCGTTAAAGCCAAACCTATCGATGCAAAAAAAGCAGTCATCCGCGCCCCAAAACGGTCTAGCAGTACTCCACCATAGGGTAACAGTAAACCACTGGTTAAAGTTCCCACAAAATAAGCATTGCTAAGTTGTAACCTTGGCAAACCAGTAGCAGCCAATAAATGGTCAGTAAAAGCACTCACCCCGATAGTTTGACCAGGAGTACTCATTATTATCCCGATAGTGCAAACAATCAAAACTATCCAGCCATAAAAAAAACAGAAAATTCTTAAGAGAGAAGGGATAATCAGGATGTAACAGCCTTTTGGGAGTAATTTTAAACATAATGTTGAATCGGGTTACATCCTATAATGTTCAGATCATTTCCTTTGATTAGAATGGTAAAAGATGTTGGGCTAGGTTTAATTCTTGCTAAAAATAGTGAAACGTAAATATTTATGTTTAAAACCTGTCCCGATGATCTAAAATTCCACAAATACTGGAATTATATAAGTTGTATTTCAGTTTTAGTATATAGTTAAGCGTGTTAAATCACCAGAAAATTATCTCCAAATTATCAACTATCAAAACAGCGATCGCCCCTATAGCTTTAGCTATTTTCGCAGGGTCAATATTCGACCAGCTCAACTTTCTGCTAGGGTGGTTACTAGGGCCAATGGTTGCCAGAATTATCTATACAATTACTAAAGGTAGACCTCAATCATTACCCAAGATGTTCGTGATACTGGGGGAAGCAATTATTGCTCTTGCTACCGCATTTCGCTTTTCCCCAGAAACAATGAGCGCGATTGGCACTTATATTCTTCCTGTCATGGGATATAATCTTGATTACTGCTGCCTTGAGTCTGTGTAAAGGTTATTTGTTATCGCTGTGGGGAGGAGTGAGTCGCCCTACAGGTTTTCTAGCATCTATTCCTGGCAGTGCTTCTGCTATTGTCCCCATGAGTGAAGAATTAGGTGCTGACTCTATTGCTGTTGCTATCCTTCAGTATTTACGACTGCTATTAGTAATATTAATTGTACCTACTGTTACTACCTTTATGTTTCCTCCTATTGATCAGAATCAAACCACAACATTTTTACATCAGCTCAAACAAACATATCTATGTTCTCGAGTGTATTGCTTGTAGCAGTATGCTGTGTTTTAGGTATTTTGGGAGGAAAACTATTACACTTACCTTCATCTGCTTTCTTAGGTAGCCTTTTAGTTGGATTAAATACTTTGTGGGCAATTCCATATCAATTAGAAGTTCCTCAATGGTTATATACTCTCGGGCTATTGCTAGTAGGAATTTCTATAGGCGTTCAGTTTGACTGGCAAAATGCTTGTAAGTTGTGGAAAGCTATTATAATTGATGTCGGACTTGTATTAGTATTAATTATAGCTTGTTTTGGAGTAGGCTATCAGTTTCATAATTTCACTCAGGTAGATTTAATTACTTGTGTGTTAAGTTTAACACCAGGAGGCATAGAAGCTATGATCGCAACTGTTAATGAATTAGGTGGTGATACAGGTTTAGTATTAGCAATTCAATTGACTCGAATGTTAACTATTATCTTAGTAGTCCTTGGGTTGACAACTCTGATAGTTAAGAGGAGAAAACATACTAAAGTTATATCAAAATAGTAAGCTTTTTAAAAGCAGTCAGAAAGTCAATTTCAAAGCGGTTTTAAGCTCAAAAAATACATGACTGCCAATTAAGAAGAGGAGTGAGGGACTTAAACCAGAATTATACAAAAAAGTCAGAAAGAAAGATTTATATGTTACGCTCTAACTTGAATCCTGATTTATTCTTCTCTCAGCCTGACTTTTGGCGAGAATAAATAATCATGAGTTAAAATTAGTGTATAAATTAGTTAGTAGAGAAATATTTAGATTGAACAGCAAATGTCATCTCACATTCTTGTAGTTGAAGATGAGGCAAAACTGGCTCAATTTATTGAGCTAGAACTCAAATACGAAGGTTATGAAGTAACAGTAGCTAATGATGGATTTACAGGATTAACAACAGCACGAGAAATTCAGCCCGATTTGATAATTCTTGACTGGATGTTACCAGGTTTATCAGGGTTAGAGTTGTGTCGTCGTCTGCGAACTACTGGAGATAAAGTACCAGTTATTTTATTAACAGCAAAGGATGATGTCAGCGAACGCGTGGCTGGTTTAGATGCAGGAGCAGATGATTATGTCCTCAAACCTTTCAGTGTAGAAGAATTATTAGCTAGAGTTAGAGCCCATCTCAGACGTACTCAAGAGCAGAATCCCGATTTATTAATGTTTGAAGACCTGACTTTGAACCGGAGTAGCAGGGAAGTTTATCGCAATAATCGAGGAATTGAACTAACAGCAAAAGAGTTTGATTTGTTGGAATATTTAATGACTCACCCCCGGCAAGTTTTGACAAGGGATAGAATTTTAGAAACGGTCTGGGGTTATGATTTTCTGGGTGATTCTAATATTATTGAAGTTTATATTCGTTATTTACGTTTGAAATTAGAATCCGAGAATGAAACACGTATAATTCAAACTGTACGAGGTGTAGGTTATGTTTTACGTGATTAGATCAGGAATTAAAGAAAAACTATCAATTAGAGATTGTTTGTCAAACTGAGATTAAATTCTTGCGTAGGCAGGGCCATTGGTTCCAGATCTCCTTGTCACCACTAGAATTTTAGTTGTCCGCCGCTGGCCACCAGAATTCAAAACTCTAGCTATCTTAATATTTACTTTACAAACAGTCCCTTAATTGAGAAGTAGAAAACTCAAACTCCTGCTCAAAAGTACTTTTTCATAATCCTCTACTACCCTTGTAATCAAGATAGTAGCGATCGCTCATATGTAGTATAAATTATGACGAATCTGTCTAGCAAGTTTTTCTTAGTAAAATTCATCCTATTTTTTAATTTTTCTCAGCAAAAACTCATTTAAAAGTGCTTTACATAAAAATGTATCACTTGATAAAATCCACAATGTCTAAATAAAACATTGTGAAATTGTACTGAGAGAATGTTTGAAAAGTCTTGAAAGTATTATCGGAAACTGAAAA
>JAJEAQ010000171.1 GCA_022822685.1 Trichodesmium sp. jk18x7bins.61 | reverse complement strand
GCTTGAAAATCCGGGAAAATATTTGCACCTTTAACTTTTGAAGGGTCATGTAATCGAGATTTATTCGAGAGTAGGTTGAGAGAAAATCTCATCCCTCAATGAGAGCCAGGAGACATAATAATTCTTGATAATGCAACTTTTTATAAAGGAGAAAGACTGGGAGAAATAGTAGAAAAAGCCAAATGTGAACTGTGGTATCTACCTGCTTACTCCCCAGACTTAAACAAAATAGAGAATTGGTGGTCTGTCTTAAAAAAACTGGATGAAACAAAGAATTAAGGATTTTGAAACAATAAAAGATTGTGTTGATGCTGCTTTCCGAGAATATCCTAATGTTTTTGCGTAGTGCTATAACCACTAAGATGAGGGCTTTCACTTATGCCATTTTGCAAGCAGTCTCTTAAGCTTCTCTGAGTCTTGAGCATATGTCATATTATACCTGGGTATATCATCTCTACTGCCAAAATCTTGAACCTCATCATCAGGCTCATCAGGTACAATGACTTGGTTCTCCCAGGCTATGTATTCATTCTTATCTTTCGTATCTTTACCTTTAGGTGGAGAAGGAGCCTGAGATATCGCTGCGTCTTTAACATCTGTAATATTAAACGCGACTTCCTCAAGAGCCTCATCATCAGAATCATCATCATTAGAAGGCCAAGTGTGTACGTCCGGCCAGGCTCCGTATGGATTCTCATCTTGCCTATCTTGATCTTGAAGCAGCTTTTCATAAACTGGAGGCTCCGCTGCTTCAATAGGATGGTGGAGAGAAAGCTTTTCATAAACCGATATTGTAGGATGAGACGTACCAGGAGGCCGTGGTGGTATAGAAGGAAGTTGAGACGTACCAGGAGGCCGTGGTGGTCGATGCCTATGAAGAGGCAGCGGTGGTAGGGAAAAAGACTCTTCTGGCTGCTCTTTTTTCCCAAATGGTTTTCTCAATTTGGGAAATTTCTCTCGTTTCTTTTTCTGTTTAGTTATATCCTTTATATCCTGATAATCATCCTCCGATTTTTTGTCCATGAGAAGAGGCAGCGGTGGTAGGGAAAGAGACTCTTCTGGCTGCTCTTTTTTCCCAAATGGTTTTCTCAATTTGGGAAATTTCTCTCGTTTCTTTTTCTGTTTAGTTATATCCTTTATATCCTGATAATCATCCTCCGATTTTTTGTCCATGAGTTGTATTGGCACCGCTTTGTTTTGAGTTATTCTTTTCTTTGGGGTAAATTACTTTGGAATTCAACTTTTGAGGGTCTTTCTTGAGTTGCTGCGTTTATATCCTTTTCTACGATCGGCTGCTTTTTCGACTGTGACAACTGAATCGTTTTTCTTTGGGGTGTTTGTATCTGGAACATGAACATATAGAACTCCTTTTCTTGAATGAGATTTTTTTCAGCAAAATACTACTTGATATCTTCAAGATTTAACTTATAAGACAGGAAAATATCTTTATACCAAATCCACTCTACAGGGGTTTTCTTTATGGTAGACCACAATAGAGACTTTCATAGATATTCCCGACAAGGGTTTCAGTTTTGACGATGTGGTTCACCCAGATGAAAAGTGCTGTAATAAGGAGGTATTTAAAAAAGTCAAAGTCTTTGTCTAGATAGGATTTGGGGATAGGGGATAAGTACCCTGATGCAACAGCTCTACTAAATCCCCCCGTATGCTTACGGGGGTAATAACTAGGGGCAGAATCAGCGAGAAAAATCCTGTTGTCGTAAATGTGGCGGTAAAGACACCCTGCCCATCTAGATGGTAGGGTACTTCATGCAGTCTATAAGTTCATGTTAATTCTATTTGACTATCGTCACCAACCATAAAACGTAATGCTTTAGGGCGTTGTGGAGCATTAACAAGTTGGGCACGACGACCAAGTAAACTATCAACAATACGTTGATGTATTTCAATAATTCTCGCTCCTTGTAATATCACACTGTGTTCTAGGTCAACATCAATTAAAGTAACATGATCTCCAATACTACTGTAAGGACCAATAAAACAATTTTCTAAGTGACAATTATCGCCTATAATTACAGGACCACGAATACTACAATTAATGAGTTTTGTATTTTTACCAATTTTTACTCGTCCAATAATTTGACTTTGGGAATCTATTTCTCCATCTATTGAATAAGTTAAACGAGTATCTAAAATAATTTGATTGGCGCTAAGTAAATCATCTTTTTTTCCTGTATCTAACCACCAACCTTCTAAGGTGCGTGCTTCTACAGAAATTTCCGGATTTGCACCAGATATCTGTTCGTCTATTAAATATTGAATAGCATCAGTAATTTCTAATTCTCCTCTTGCTGAAGATTTGATATTAGCAATGGCATGATGTATTTTACTTGAAAAGAAATATATGCCTACAAGTGCTAAATTTGATGGAGGAACTTTTGGTTTTTCTACTAATCCTAAAACTCTGCCTTTTTCATCTACTTTAGCTACACCAAAAGCTGTAGGATTCGGAACCTTTCGCAGCAAGATTAAAGCATCTAGTTGTGCCTGTTTAAAAGTATCTAAAAATTGATTTAGCTGACTTTCAATAATGTTATCTCCTAGATACATGATGAAAGGAGAATTTCCTAAAAATGGTTGAGCTGCCTTCACAGCATGAGCTAAACCTGCTGGTTGTTTTTGCAGAATATAGTGAATATTAGCTCCAAATTTTTCACCATTTCCTGTTAATTCTTCTATTTCTTTTCCCGTTTCTGGACTAATAATAATTCCAATATCGGTAATACCTGCTGCAACAATACCCTCAATTCCATACCACAGGATCGGCTTATTCGCCACTGGTACTAATTGCTTTGCTCCTGTATAAGTAAGGGGACGAAGACGTGTTCCTTTTCCACCAGAGAGAATTAATGCTTTCATAGGAAATTTACTTTTTTTTTGGATTTTTACTGTATTTTATGTTCTGAGGGTCTGATTTTTTCCTCAATTTCACATAAAGTTTACTGGCTATCAATTTTTCATCAGGAAGAACTCAGAAGCAATAAGAGAGAACTATTGGTAATAAGAAATTAAGTAGCATTTTGAATCATTTATACAAAATACTAACATAAATAAACTGTCTGAAAAAACTATACCAATTTACTAAATGTTTGCGACAGGCATCTGTCTGGTGAGGAAATGTTGAGTTATGAATATTAATCTGCAATACCAATTACTAAAAACTTTGATGTACGAGTATTTTTTATTTCCAAATACTATATATAGTCGCAAATCCCATAACTTTGGTAATTTTGTGATTTTACAGCTTATTTTTTGCCCCTAGCAAGCATAGCATTCTTTTTGATAATTGGTATAATTGATATTTGCCTACATTACTATTAAATCCGCTTTCCCCTGTTTTATATAAATGCTATAGTCACGTCAATTCCTTTTTTTTAGAGGCTGTTTATAAAGTAAATATTAAAATAGCTAGAGTTGGGAATTATGGTGGCCGGCGGCGGACAACTAAAATTTAAACCCCGCCCTTAAGGGCGGGGTTTAAATGAGGAGATATCGACCCCAGGGCCTACCCTACGCCAGAATTTCATCACAGTTTGACAAACAATCTCTTAGTAGTAATTATAAATATGGAAAACAATTCGTTTTTAAAATTATTCAATACTAAATTCTATTCCCAGTATGCCTTTTTGATTGATAGTATTATCCTTCTAACTATAGTCTTTATTATTATTGCTGTAACATCAATATACGTATCCACCGAACATACAATTTATTGGTGGGATTTTGTGGGGTATCAGAATGCAGCCAATAATTTAACAAATTTATTTCGAGCATCACCCCAAACAGCTATTGATGATATTTTAGGTTCTTTATTTCAACAAAAAAATTATCTAATCACACTGCCTTTTATACCATTGCTCTATATTTTGGGAAATGAAAGAATTGTTTATATTTTAAGTATTAATCTTCTCTATTTATTACCATTTAGTTTATTGCTGGGGGCGATCGCTACAAAACTAATTCCGCTTCATTCTCGCTGGGTATTTTGGTCAACCGTAGTGATCGCTTTACTAATACCTATGACTTGGAGTCCGAATTTAAGAGGATATCCCGATACGGGGGCAACATTATTTATTTTACTTGCTATTTTAATTTACTTACAAAATATTAGATTGACTTCTTGGTGGCAAATTCCGATTGTGGGCTTATGTTTGGGAATATCTATTGTTTTAAGACGACATTTTGCTTATAGCGCGATCGCTTTCCTTTGTGCCATTAGTTTTCAAGCTATAATTAATTTTTTGACTACTTTCAAGTCGTCGAATACTTCCCTAAAAAAACTTTTAGACACTGCCATCAAAGTTAGCCTGATTTCCTTAACTTGTTTCCTAACTATATCAATTCTTGCTTGGGGTTTTCTCCAAAATTCTATCACAGAAGATTATCGAACTCTCTATGCTGCTTGGAGTTTATCAATACCTGATATATTCTGGCGTTATGCCTGTTTTTATGGGTTAATAACTGTGCTGTTAGTCGCTATCGGATTTTCTGTAGGCATTCTCACAAAAACGTTAGTTAAATCTAGTGCGATTTTTATCTTATTATTCGGAACTTTTTCCTTAGTTGAGTGGTTAGTTATACTGCGTTATGGCAATATTCATTACTCTCTACATTTAACGCCAATAGTAGTTTTAGGGTTGGCTGCATTTATCTGGATCACTATTCACATTTTTTCAGGCAAAACGAGATTAATCATCTTAAGTATGGCTGGAATATATTTATTAATTAATCTAGTTTTTGGTTTAACTGCTATTGGCAAATTTAATAACTCTCTACGCCCATTATTTGCGACTAATTTTTCCCCTTTAGTTCGTGACGACTACGATGAAGTTTTGCGTCTGACTGATTATCTAAATAAATTAGCAGCAAATCAAGAATTAGTTTATGTAGCTGCTTCATCAAACCAATTCAGTGCTAATCTTCTAAGAAATGCTAACCGAATCATTAATCCTGAAAGTTGGTCTCAGTTAAAGGCAATTAGTAAACCACATATTGATAGTCGCGATACTTACCCATTACCAGAGTTAGTAGAAGCAGAATATGTAGTTTTTGCTCACCCATTCCAGAAAGTACTATTAACTGATGAACAAGTATTAAAACCTGGACAACAAGATTTAATCAAGTTTGTCTATGATGCTTTTGCTCAAAATTTACCCATCGCTCAAGATTTCCAAAAATTACCAACGGAATTTGTTTTAGATGGAGGGATTACTGTTAGTTTTTATCAAAGAATTCGTCCTACTTCTGTAGCGACTGCTGTACAAACTTTGTCAGCAATGCAAAAACAAATTCTCCAACACCCAGGTAGACAGTTAGACTGGATGAGTTTAAATCAGTCTCCTTATATAACTTATAATTATTCGGCTGTTAGTCAGGTTTCTGACAATGGTTATAAATTAATGACAGATCCTTCTGATGTTACTAAACAAATATCTAAGTATTTTATCTATTTGGGACAACTATCCTCAAAAGCAAAAATCACTGGTAAACTCAAATTTATTAATCCAGAATGTGAGGGTTTATCTTTCAAGTTTTCTATGTTAGATGAGCTAGGAAATTTGATTGATACAAGCTTATATAATTATTTTCCGGGAGCTGCGTCTGATTTTAATTTTTCTCTTGTGGGTAGAAATCCTGTCTATTTAATTCTGGAAAATTCAACTATTAATAATGATGAATTAACTGATAAATGTGGATGGATAATCAATAATCTAATTGTTGATTACTAAAGTTTTAGTTTTGTTTAATGGTAGGGTGGGAAATATTCATTGAGCTGGAACAATGATCAATGTTGAACTCTTTGCCCACCTTAAATTAAATATAATGTGTAGTAATAGTTATTGAAGTTGATATTACTAAAATTTTGATTTTTTCTAGATTGATTCTGTTACTGTGCTAGCCAAGTTTATTGTACGAACGCCATAATTACCTTATACCAATTTGAAGAATCACTGCTGATTTGCCTTAGCATCTTGAATTGCTAAGTAAAAAAATAAAGCGGCTATAGGTACGCTCAGAGTTAGAATTATCCCAGTTACTATACCACCTAGTTGTGGCTCCCCAGAGGATAACTCAAAAATTGAACCGACTGCTGCGATCGCTGCTATACAAGACACACCCAACAATAAACTTGATTTAGGAGTTCCTACCATATTTTTTTCCAAATTTTATTGACTTTTTTGGTTATTTGTAGTAGTAAAAAGTACAGAAGTCAAGAACTCATAACTGATCATTAAATTAAGTAAGTAGGGGTGAAAATCCCTTACTTAATGTCAACACCCTTCGGGCGAGGCAAGAGGCAAGAGGCAAGAGGCAAAAGTACTACTAGAAGAGGGTTTGAGTCCCCCACTCTATTGGGAAAATTAGTGGTGTGCGTTTTGCGCTTCCCAGAGCTGCCGCTAAATGCGCTTCGCAAACATGAAAGGTGGCGCTTTTCATCCCCCACCATAAGCCTTCTCTATTGCCTGTTGCCTTTTTGCCTGTTGCCTTTAATAACTGTAAGAGGTTGAGTATTTCTACTATTACTCTTGTTCTTGCTTTGAGTTAAGCAACAGATTTAACAGCTTTGGGAGAGAACTTATGCTTGGTTAATTCTTCATTAAGTGCCAACTTATTTTCTACTCGATCTACAAAAAGTACTCCGAGAAGATGATCCATTTCATGCTGAATAGCTCTAGATAATAATTCTTTAGCTTGTAGAGTTCTGGGGCGACCATTTTCGTCTTTATAGGCCACTTCAATCACTGCGGGACGTTTAACATCCAAATAAACCCCAGGAATACTCAAGCATCCTTCTTGAAAAAGACAAATTTCAGTGCTGTACTTTTTAATTGTGGGATTTATCAACACTAGAGGAGGTTTAGCTGTATTATCTGGCTCGCAGTCAATCACAATTACTTGCTTTTGGACAGAAACTTGGGGTGCTGCCAGACCAATACCATCGGCAGTATACATAGTTTGGAGCATTTCTCGCACCAGTTGTCTGAGCTCGTCATCTACTTTAGCAACACGCTTGGCCGACTGACGCAAGGAGGGAGCGCCCAAATAGCGGATTTCCAATGGAGATTTCTCTAATTTTTCCTTGTTAACTAAAATTTCAGAAGTCATATTAACTTAACTTAAAAAATAGGGCTACTTCAACCGATTCCTGCAACAATGTCCCATCCGTCTCAATGGTGGTGAGGAATTGCAGGCGTCTAATTTTGCACTGAAACACGAATCATGGAAATAATCCTTTCGTGTCAAGTTATTAGTCTCTACCTCGTCAATCCCACAAAGATGTCCTTCCTGAAAGGACATAAATAAGTCAGCTTTGAAGATAGCCGAGCTAGGAAACTCAGTCGCTCTAGAGCAGGCTGGAAACCTGAAGCATACTATGCAGAATCAGAAAGTGATCGACAAATGTTTGCGCTTGTCAACTTATCTTTACAAGCCCCGCCATTTAGATAGTGGGGTCATCGGGATCATTGAGCAAAGGCATTTTTCTTACCTCTTGATCTATCTTAATAGAAAGTATACGGCCTCCGTTCTATGAATAATTTAGTTAATGCCCTTTCATCCCATTGACATCCTCTCCGGCCTGTAGGCGTCAGCCTGCCGTTAGGCAGTAGGCGCGGAGATTCCCTGGCCACCTAATAAGACCTCGCCGGGACGGGCGGGGTTTTAATTAAACAAAGACGATTACAGTAGAATAGGTTTCTGATGGGTTTTAGCTTCGCTACATGAAAGACGTTTCACAGGATGCTGCTACCTCTGCGGTAGTCTGATGAGCGGGTCAGGTGGCCGACCCCAGTCGGAGCTTTCTTATGTAGCTTTAGCTAAAACGCTGAGCCTGTCGGCGACAGGCTCAACGAGAATCACTACTCTCCCCTCCCCTTTGAACCGTGGGTGACAGTTACCCATCACACGCCTCAAGCCTTACTTCAAGCCTTAGACTTGGTTTTTGAATGTACCTGTTGCCGACCCCAGTCGGAGCTTTCTTATGTAGCTTTAGCTAAAAGCGTTTTAGCTAAAGCTACATGAATATGACAGGTTTTGTGTAGGTGCATCAGGTTTTCTGTGTCGTCAGAACCACCTTCTGCCACAGGTACTATGTGATGAGTATTTAACAATTTATGCCACCTTCTGGGTTGCTTCCACTGACCAAGTTTTCTGGCACGGAAGATTTTTTGACGTAGATTCCTAACAATTTTACGGGCTTTTTTCCAGTTAACCTGTTACCAGTCCGTCAATTGTCCGTTGACTCCATTTATAAAGTCCGAAACTGTCGCCTGCCTAAATCGCTGATTGATCTTGATAGTTTACGGTTTTTTATCATGCCTGATACATTTAAATCTTCCCAAACTATTACTTGCCCTTCGGGTCGGTGCTTCCTTGCTCGGAACCTGCGTCCGAGAAAGGGCACCGAGTTTTCGTTAATAAGACCCCGCCCTGAAGGGCGGGGTTTATAATTTTGGATAAGACCTCGCCCTTCAGGGCGGGGTTTATGTAATAAATCTGTACGAGTATCTTTTAGTTTTGTATGAAACTTGGCCTTTCTGAGTCTAGCTTTTTCGGTTCTTTTAGACCATGCATGTTTTCTTTGATAATGATTTACTTAATTTTCTATACTTCTTAATCCTTTTTGTTAATGGTTTGGGTGCATCTATTTCCCATTGCTGAAAGTGGCAAAAGTTTTTCTTCCTAAATCAATACCAACACTCTGAGTTTTTGGTAATTTTTCGGGTTGAATTTCAACTACAAAACTAATGAAATATCTATTTGCTGAGTCTTTGATGACTGTTGCTGAAGTTGGAATAGCCGGCAATTCCCTAGACCAAATAATCTTAATTTGGCCTATTTTGGCGGCATATACCTGATGTTGATATATCTTAAATCCACCTTTGCTGAATCTAGCAGTTTGTCTGGACTTACGCTTTTTAAATTTGGTCGCCTTAACTGGTTTACCCTTTCTTTCTCCCTGGCATGACTTAAAAAAGTTTTGGTAAGCTTGGTTTAAATCATTTAAAGATTGCTGTAATGGAATGTTTGATACTTCAGATAGCCACTAACGTTGAGCGGTTTTTTTAGTTTGAGTGATAAATCGCTTTGGCAATTCTGCATTAGTTGGCTTTTTCTCTCCAGAGCGATACTTTTGTTGACAATAAGCTAGAGAATCATTCCCAACAACGCGGACACAACCAAATAGTTGAGCTAACTTTGTCTTTGGCTCGGTTGTGGGATAAATTCGATAACGATATCTAGCTTTCATTATTGCATACATATTTGGTCTGCATATTATAATTGTAGCATTGACATACTCACTCCGTGGCGCTGACGCGACAACCCTGGATTCTTCTTTCATGTGGCGAGGTGGCTCAACCGACAAATTGTCGAGCGCGGTATGAGCTGAGGTGATATTTAAACCCTGTGTGGACAGCAAACCTATCTTCTGAATTAGAAGTGCCCTCATTATAGTCTCGGGAGAGTTCTCTCTCACATTTCTCATGCATAATGCCATTCATGTAGCAAAGCTAAAC
>JAJEAQ010000314.1 GCA_022822685.1 Trichodesmium sp. jk18x7bins.61 | reverse complement strand
CTACAAGATACCAACTTACAAAATGTAAAAGGATTGAATCCATTGCAGATTCAAGCTGCTAATAATTGGGCACAAGCTAAATATTCAAAAGAATTTTACTCTCAGCTAAGTTTCCCCTTAAAATAATTAAGTTCCTATGACAGCAGATTGCAGGTAAATCAGGTACAGTAATATTAAATGTATCAATAGATAAAAGTGAAAGCTGACTCAATCGACTTACGAGAAAAAATAGTCAAGGCTTACTCTCAAGGTGACACTTCAATTAGAAAAGTTACCGCTCTGGCATAGTGAAAATTGGCATTGAGCAGGATAGCACCGCTAAAATTCCAACCTCTTAAATCACAACCGCTAAAATCAGCCCCTGTCAAATCTTGGTTTTGAAAACAACGATGTCGGAGGTATTGGCCTGAAAATTTTCCAGGAAATTGTTGATGCATACACGATTATTTATCAGTATTCAACTAGACATAATATGAGTGAGCGATCGCTTTTCATTCGCCTAGAGTCAAACCGACAAAAGTAGCGATCGCGCTCAATTACTATAAAATCGCTATCATCAAAACAACTTAGAACCTGCGGTTAGAAAAGCGCCACACCTTAATTGTGTCATCAAAACTGCCACTGATCAAAGTCTGGCCTTGAGGGTCAAAAGTTAAATTCACCCAAGCCGAATGTCCTTTGAGAGTTCCCATCAAACCACCTGTATTGATTTGCCAGAGTTTGATTGTTCCTCCAAAATCTCCACTAGCTAAGGTGTTACCATCTGGGCTAAACTCAAGAGATTGTACTTTCTCCGAATGACCAATCAGAGTACGTTGAGAGCGCCAACTAACTCGCTGGGGATTTTTACTGCCTATATCCCAAAGCTTGATTGTATTATCCCAGCTACCACTAGCTAAAGTATTACCGTCTGGGCTAATAGCAACAGACCAAACCGGCCCTCCGTGCCCCCTGAGTGTGCGTATCAGTTTACCATAACGCCAATCCCATAGCTTGACAGTACCATCGTTACTTCCACTAGCTAAGGTATTACTATCGGAACTGAAAGCAACAGACTGAACCTCATCTAAATGTCCATAAAGGGTATACAATAGGAAACCACTACTCACATCCCAGAGTTTAATCGTTTTATCTTTGCTCACACTGGCGATTGTATTTCCATCTGGGCTAATGGCTACAGAGAAAACATCTTTAAGATGACCATACAAAGTTCTTTTCAATTTACCAGTGTAGAGATTCCAAATTTTAATTGTACTGTCTCCACTAGCACTAACTAAAGTACGACCATCTGGGCTCATAGCAACAGACCAAACCGGCCCATCATGTCCCGATAATTTACCCAAATTTTTCCCAGTATACAGATCTAATAGTTGAATAGTTCCATCTGTACTACCACTGGCAATAATGCGACCATCAGGGCTAGTTGCGATTGACCACACTGGGCCAGAAGTTGTCGCCAAAGTTCGTAGGGGAGAAAGTTGCTCTACTATTCCTGTAGATGGTATAAGAGTAGGTAGTCTACCCATATTAGGGTCAAAGTCAGGTGTTTTTGGCTCAGGTACTGGCTCTATATTAGGAGCAGTAGTAGATGAAGACAATGATGACTTAGGTTGGGGAGATGGTAAGTGATAACTAATCACTAATGATAACAGAGCGATCGCGGCTCCTCCCCAAGCAGCTACTGCCCATCTTGGTTTTTGCAGGATGATATCTACTGGTGTTTGCCCGTACTTGATATCTTTAATCACTTCCGTAGCAGACTTATAGCGTTGACGATGGTCTCGTTGCACCATTTTATCTAAAATACGACCAAGCTGCCGACTAATGGGATGTTTTAAATAGTCTCGCCACACCCACTTGTCTGCTTTAATATCAAATAGTTCAAAGGGTGAAACCATCGTTAATAGATAGAGACAAGTTACTCCTAAACTATATATGTCACTACGGGAGTAGATTTTCCCTTGTGTTTGTTCTGGGGCAGCATATTCAGCCGAACCATTAATACTTCCGATTGAGAATAGGTCTCCATTAGTAGAAATAGTGACACCAAAATCCACTAAAACAAATTCTTCAGTATCTGTTCCTGACTGTTTACGACAAATGATATTTTCTGGTTTAATATCTCTGTGAATCAGGTGATGATCGTGGACAAATTCCAAGACTGGCAACAACTGATTCAATATCTGCCAAATTTTATTTTCACTAAATACACCATCTTCTCTGAGTACTATGGCCAAATTTCGGCCTTCAATATATTCTTGTACTAGATAACGGTGGCCATCATGTTCTACGGATGCTAATAGTTCCGGAACCAGAGGATGTTTACCAATTTTGTCTAGCTGTATAGGATCGCAGCTAAATGTAGGAATAATTCCTTGACCCTGAAAAACCAAGTCTTTTCTATCATCTAAGTTGGCAAATTCCTTAACAATACACGGCGGTTTAGAAGGTTTGTCTTGGTCTATGGCTAGAAATGTATGACTCCAGGCACTTTCACCTAAAGGCTTAATGACTTGGTAGCGTTCTTTTAATATGGTTGGGTAATTGGAAAACCCATCCATTGTCTCATTTTTTCTGACAATTTGCTTGTCAGGGTCTTCAGGATTCTGGCTGTGAGGATTGATGCGATGATTCATAATCAGCAATCAATTAGCATATTTGCTCTATAATAATGTTTATTAGATTTTAGCTACAAATATATGGAGTCAGGAACCCCTAGCTAAAGCTAGAGGCTCCCAAGCTATCGAACTTTTTTAGGTGGGGAAACTAGCCCCCTTTGCTAAATGTTTCCCACAGCCACAATCTCAAGTTATAAAATATCGAGTTATTAATATTAATGCTAAATTATGGTTTTATTTGCTTACCTTAGTACAGCTATTATGGCCACATGCTTTGATAGATTTGATCTAATCGCTATTAGATATAGGGTTGATAAGTTTAAGTAGTTACACAAAATTAATTGCGTATTCTGTACTATTTAATAGTAAAATTGACTCTGTTATTTTATATTTTTGATAACTGAATCGAATATAATCAGCTCTTCCTCTGACTTGATTTTGTTGACTTTATTTGTCACACTTTAGAGGGGAGCTATGAATAAAAGATTAAGCCTTGATGTAGGGTGGGTTAGGTGGGAAGAATTCCACACTAATGATCGGATATTTTAAAATCCCGCCGGTACGGGCGGGGATTTGATCCGCCGTCACCCACCGAAGATTGGCTATTTGATGCTGTTTTTAGATTTTTTTATAGATATCTTCTAGTTAAATCTTTAGTAGTGGTACAAGAGATTGTTTGTAAAACCAAGATTAAATTCTGGCGTAGGGTGGGTTAGGTGGAAATATCTCCTTGTACTCACTGATATTTTATTTGTCCACCGTAACCCACCAGAATTAAAAAACTTTAGCTATCTTAATATTTGCTTTACAAACAGTCTCTAAAAGTAGTAATTTTTGTCAGATTTCCCCTGATACAGAGCAGGTTACGCCTACTCGTATGACTACTTCTACAGAACTACCTTCAAGTCCAGTCTAATAGTAACTAATAATAATTATGCCTTTAATCAGGATCAAAAAGCCTTGGGAAATCCCTGAACGGGAAATTACTCCAGAAAACCTTTATTTAAACCGTCGCCGATTTATGAAAAATTTAATTGGTGCTGGTTTTAGTGTTACTGCATTATCTACTCTCATAGGTTGTAGAAACAACTCCAAAACAGCTCCAACTTCAAGGGCAGTGACTTTAATAAGTACTAATAAATTTATCACTAATCCTAACTTTTCTCAAGTTGACCGACCCATAACAGACGAAGCTCTAGCTACAAAATATAACAATTTCTATGAATTTGGCGGTGGTAAATCAATTTGGCAAGCAGCCCAAGCTCTACCTACTGAAAATTGGAAAGTAGAAGTCGCAGGTTTAGTCAAAAATCCTCGTATTTATGATGTAGATGAACTTCACAAGAAATTTCCTCTAGAAGAAAGAATATATCGATTTCGTTGTGTGGAAGCATGGGCAATGGTAGTACCATGGCTAGGTTTTCCCATGAAGCTATTAATGGCAGATGTGGAACCAACATCAAAAGCTAAATATGTTCGTTTTACATCTTTTTACAATCCAGAGATTACCAAAGGCCCTGGTTTTTGGGCAACTGGATATCCTTGGCCTTATACCGAAGGTTTAACAATAGATGAAATGGCGAATGAATTAGCTTTTTTTGCAGTGGGAATGTATGGTAAGTCATTGCCGAAACAAAATGGAGCGCCCTTGAGAGAAGTTATTCCTTGGAAGTATGGTTTTAAAGGAGCAAAATCAATTGTGAAAATTGATTTTGTAGAATCGAGGCCAGCAACATTTTGGAATACTCTCATACCAAATGAATATGGCTTTGAAGCAAATGTTAATCCTGATGTACCACATCCTAGATGGTCACAAGCAACTGAGAGGGTATTAAGTGAAGGTGCTAGTTGGTCTTGGGAAAAGCGCCCTACTTTACTTTACAATGGTTATGGAGAATACGTTGCTAATCTTTATCCCTAAGTGCCTCTCTTGGCGTGAAAAGTAGAATGCGATCGCATATATTTGAGTCGCCAAGATATCAGGTTAAAGTTGACACTCCCCACTCTCAAGAAACTGAGAGTGTCAATTTTTGGCGTTGCTGAATGGTAATGATTTTTAGATTAACTATCAACGAAAAAATATATTTTACAATTTTATCCTCAGCTACCTCACATTACATTTCAGCAAAACCAGAAATTTGAGCCCAAATTAAAACAACAGGGTACAAACAAAACCAAAACTTCCTCTCAAAGTAACGAAAAATTGGAAAGTGAAACAGAAAATGAGAATAAATTTTGGAGAGTGATGGAAGAAATCAAAGCCCTAGTTGGTGGTTGGATAGATTGGCGACTAATGTGAATGATATAGGGTAAGGGGAAACCACTCCCCCCTTAAAATCCCCCCTATGGTTGTTTTTGTGTCCACTCCAATGATTTGCTGTGTTGAGTATTTGGCCAGATGGAGTTCTGGATTTTCTTGCCTATTTAACTTGCCTATTTAATTTATATATATGTATTTATCCTCAGCATATTCTTGATTTAATGATTCCCATTTCTTCTCACAGACTCCAGACTGATATTTAGGGCTAACACTACTCCTAGCATCCCAGTCTGCACAATCGAATCCTGAATCCTAACAATCACACTCAAGTTATACCAGCGATTTTGAGCAGAGAATGTAAAGAATCTATATCAACGAGAATATCTTTTGCACCATGATTTTTGGAATCCAAATTATCAAAATCTTTACCCATCAAATAATAATAGTCTAACTGACACTGATTACTAATTTCCCAATACACAGTATTAATATAGTAGGGTGAGAATATCTCTATTAATTTAGTTCCTGGCTGAGAAAAAATAATATTTGTTAACCCGCCTCCATGTGGGGAAACAATATTTTTGGCACGGCGCAGCAAAGCTGCTTGCTCAACAATCGACATTGACTCCAAGAAAACCCGCCTAAAACCATATCTCTCCAGAAGATTAGCGACTTCTTCTTCATTAACTATTCTACGTCTAGAAGCATATTTACGACTAATATATATATTTTCTCTTTCACTCTTGTGACTATTGTGCAAATCCTTCAGGAAAACTTGTCTGAGAAATTTAACAGCCCAATCTTGCGCTCTACTTCCTTCTATAATTGATGGCACAATCAGTCGCTTTGCCTGAATATGAGGAAAATTAGAACTATCAATAATTTTTTCTGGTGGAATCTTCAGCATTTTCAAAGCTTCTCGATTAAATGCTGTTGTAGGAGCATGCAATACAAAGTAACTAATATCATCCCAGCACAGCCCTACTTCTCGTAAAAGTTGAAAACGAGGCAGAACATCAAAGATCCAGTGAAAATAAGCTTTACTTCCCCACCTAGATGAGATCAAGGCAACATTACCTTCTAGCTGATGTACATTGGGGAGATGATTTGAAGCAGCAACTGTATTACAAACTCCCGTCGATAGAGTTTGCAAAAGACAATTATTTTGAGTCAATATAGCACTCGCATTTTGATTAGCCCAACCTCTTCCATTAGGCAAAAAATAAACTAACATTTCCTTGAAAGAGGCATTCCTTTTCTGAAAATTACTATGCAGATTTTTACTCAAGCCTTTTGGTGGCAGTAGAGAAACTCGTTCTCCTGAATAAGCGAGTTGATATCTGAAATCACGATCGCTACCGCTGTTGTGAGATAAAGTATCAAGTACAGTCCAATTTTTCTGGGATTTAGCATACTTTTTTATGAGATGAACTGGTACATTTCTCTGATAGCAAGCCTGGGCATCCTCGATGTATCCTCCTTGCTCTAAAATCTGCCCTAATTTATAGCAAGTATTGTCACAACCAGGTTGAATTAATAGTGCATTAATATAACATTCAATTGCTTCTTCCCAACATTGAAATTGAGCATTCGCAAATGCCAGGCCTCTTTTTTGGTAATTATTTAAGTTTTCACTCTTAAGATCGGTACTACAATTATTCATCATCAAAAAGAGGTAATCCTGCATAGTAATGTTAAGATATGAATATATAGAGTCATACTAAATCTAGCGATCGCTAGTGTCGCTAAACGGCAGAAGGTCAAAAGTTAAAAGTATTGATTGGTAATGCTTTCAGTATTTTTGACTGGTGAGTTATTTCCCCAGTGCTGCACTCGCTGTGAAAGCAGAGGGGTTAGAGAGTGTGTGTGCAAAAAACTTGATCCTAGAAAAAGTTAGCTAATCACATCAGAGCAATCTGGAACTTCATACATGACTATAATGCAATACGGTTCGGATGTTCGAGCATGTCAAGATGGGCTTTTGCACATCACACATGTATCAAAAAAATCCTTAGCTCAACGGTATTGCACAATAATGCTACAATTATTACTTAACCATTACCATACAGGACTGCGGTTTTTGAAATTTGGTATAATATAGCTTCGTGCTGGTGTTAACCACCATGCTGGAAATTGATATTGTGGCGCTCAAGCGCAACTACAAACCCAGATTTTTTTGATCATTAAAAAGCACTCAGGATAAGGAATTTGCTGAGAATGGGCCACTGCCAGCAATTCGATAGACTGCGCAGACGGTGCTGTGCTAAAAGAGTTTTACCTAACTTTCATCTATAGAACCTATTTGGCATCTTTTTCAAGTAAAATCTGCCTCTGAAGTAGCTAGTATATCAAGTAATTTCAGGCCTTGTAATGGCCTTGAAGAACTATTTATTCTAATAATGATCAAACCAAGAAACTGTGAGGCTGATGATTAGGTAAGGAGAATTCAAAAGGGTTCTATATAACTTTAGGTAATAAGTTGCCTTCTCCTTCCCATTTGACAAAATCCTTAACAACCGTAACATAACGCAACGCTTCCAATTCTCTGATTTTATCCAGAATTGGCTTTGATTTTGCATCGTCAACTAGGATATGCCTATTTATTCTACCAGGATTAGGCAACATAATTGCATGTGAAATATCAATAGTAAACATTTCAATACTGTGTCCTCCATCAATATGTATTAAGTCACTTTCCAGCAACTTTCCTAGAGCATGCAATGGAAATACCTTCATCGAGTCACCGAATTGACATTCAAATCTAGTTCCAAATTTATCCTGCAAGTAATTTGCACAGAGTTTAGTATAGCTATATCGAGCTATATCTATACCAAAGTAGCGGATTTGCTGATTAACCATCAGCGCTAACAACGCACTATGTCCAGCATTGAAACCTATCTCTACCACAAAATTTTTCTTTCTCATCAAGTTAGCAAAATTTCTTCGCTTCGTTGTGTAAATAGCATCTGGTTTTGCTGTTTTCCCATTAACTAAGGTTTTTCTACGCCTATGGTTAAGATAGAACAAATTTCCTTCTAGAGGAGTTTTGCTATCTTCAACAATTTGATTTAAACCATAGGTCAGATTTAGAAGCTCTTCGGAAAAGATTTCATTTTTCGATGAAACATCATATGTGTAGTGTTCAAACATTATTTACTCTGTATCCTCCATTAAAAATTTTTGATGACTTTAATCTCATAATTTCATAGTATTAAGTAGAAAAAAGAACCTTAAACTTTATTCAATTGTTTCTTTAATGCGATGCTGCTTATTTTTTAAGTCATGTACATGAAAAATTTCGGCATTACCTAATTCACCATCATTTTTTAATTTTTCTATCATCACTGGTCTGACATTATATACTTTGTTGGAAAAAATCTGAAATTTGACATCAATTGTGGTATGATACTTGCTATTGATTAATTTATTAAAAAAGGTTTGATCGCCCCAGTTTCCCACAAGTTGATCATCATCTTGAGCCATAATCATTTCTAACCATTTGCTTAAAAATTGATGAGTTTTTTCAGACTTCTTATATAAAAGTACACCAGTATTATAATTCCCTTGTCCCACATAATCTAATAGCTTAGGTGGTTTAGTTTTACGATTAACGCTAGGCCCTGGAGCTACAGCTAAATCATATTCATCTAAGTACGAAAATAATTCATAGATGGGCTGAACTACTTGAGTATCACTATCTAGAAAAAGAGTATATTGATAAGGTGAATCAAGCATATATTTAACTTTAATTTTCCAAGGATGAATACTATCGTTTATCAAGTTTAAATTATCAAAGCAACTGTCCTTAATACTATGATTATCAGTGAATAAAGTTACAGGTATATCTGGGCATTGATTTTTGAAACTATTCGCCGAAAATATACACTCATCTATATATTTTTGGGATCCAGTAACAACATATATAACACCTTTGCTCATTTCTTCTACCTCCTATGATTGTTGATATTACACAATTGGAAATTTGTCAAAAAGTGCATGACTCTAATTATTTCTGTTGATTTTGAGGAGTATTAACAGGACTTACGCAAAAACGCTATATATAGTAAATTAAAACTGGATCGCAAAACTATATATAGCGTTTACAACTCAAAAACACATAAGTCAGGATTAAATTAAAACTTCATCTAGGAAAGTCGCATATTTTGTCTGACTTAGCTGATTTTTTACTAAATCATAGTTCTCAATCACATCCTCTAGCCGATCAGAATTAACTTTTTTTGTTACTGGTTGTAAATCCATCAACTCAACATCTAGGAAATTCAACAGCTTAGTCATGATCTCATGATTTGAAACTACAAGATCTTCATAAGTGACCTCGAAAACTTGATGTTGTTTAAAATCTTCTCGAAATTTAGCTTCTGTCTCTTCAACAGATACTATATCTTGCATCAATTTCTCTACATCAACTGTAACTTTCGGTTGAGGCTTACTATCTTGAGAGTCAAAAACAACTGTAGATGTTCTCCCACTACTAGCCAGGCGATTAGAAACGTAGCGCTTAAGTAAATTCTGTCTGCTCAAATGAATAATTTTGATCTCTTGATCATCTAAAATTGCCTGAAAAACATCCTGAAACTCTTCTTTTAATTGACGATACTTAAGTTTCAAGCCAATTGACTGACAATCCTCTCGATTCCAAATATAGTTGTATAGAAAATTCACCGGATTCTCTGCACGAATTTGAGCTAATTCCTGAGATGTTTGGCCTATGAATTTTTGGTATTTCTTGCCAAGATTTGGTTCTCCTAAAGTAATCACCTCTCCATAACAAACAATCTTGGGATGAGAATTTAACATCATTCGTAACATAGTGCTTCCTGTTCTTGGAGCACAAATAATAATAAACCTTGTTTGCAAATTGCCCATAATCTAACTCCTAAAACTAAAACTTATTTTGCTGTCAAAAAATCTGTTAACTGATGATTATGTAAGTGAAAAAACTGATTTAATCGACTCTGAAACGACTTGTCTAGTTGAATCAAGTATGAACCACCAGAATTATGTTTTGGATAACTCGGAAGTTGATAATCTGATACCTCCAAAAATTCAAAGACTCGCTTCATCGTCACCCAGGGGTGTTTGAATAAATTCTCACTCCTAACAATTAAAAACCGCTCTCTAGGAAATACACTCATCCATTGTTTGAGGAAATAAACATATAAACCACGCCAAATGTACCCTTTCCCAACACTCCAATATTGCTGACGCACTGACCAAATATCTTCAATCCCTTCCAATATCTCCATCTCTGTCTTCAGAGCTTCCTCTAAAGATCGATTTTCCCGACCTAATTTAACTAACTGATTGTAATGAGAAATTGCACGCTCGACTGGATTTCTCAAGATAACCAATAGTTTGACATGAGGATACAGATTGAACAATCGGTGAGGAGTATCATTATCAGAGTCAAGATAGGATGTACTAGCTTCTCCTGTAATATAAGCCGAGCCTTCTGGAATTGATGGAAAATGCGCTTCATACCAAGACAAACCCCGCTCAAACTCTTGAGTAAAGAAATTAATTTCCTTTGTGATCGGTTCCAGTACTTGGGGATGTTCAATAATGTACTTATGTAGGGAAGTACTTCCACACCTTTGAGCCCCTATAACTATAAAATTAGGTAGACGTGGCTGGCGATCGTCCCAGTGTTTTTTCACAAATTCAGGTGCTTTGGCAAGTGACTTCCGATAAACTGCTTTTTGATAGCAGTCTAAAGCCTGATGAATTTGACCTTTCTGAGTCAAGATATGCCCTAAGTTCATATAAGCTGGTAAAAAATGGCGATTTTGTTTAATTATCTGACGATAAGTAGTAATTAATTCATCTAGGTTTTTGAGGTAGAAAGTCGCGTGTCTCAGGTGTTCGTAGACAGGTATAAAAGTCGGCTGCGTTTCTAAAAGTTTGAGATAAGCTTTAACAGCCTCCTCAACTAAACCTCGTTTGATAAAAATCTTTCCCAGCTCTAAATAAACTTTGGGTTCCTGAGTTTCCCCTTGCAACATCTGATAACATTTTAGCAGCTCTCTATCTTCCGAATCAGAACGCTGAACTAAACATTCTTGTATCCTTTGATCATACTTCGCATCATTGGGCTTCAATTCCAGAGCTTTTTGATAAGCAATCAGGGCTTGAGCGCGATCGCCAATTTGGGAGAAAGCATCTCCCAATTCAAAATAAGCTGGATGAAAATCAGGTTGAAGTTGAATTGCTTCACGAAATGCCTTGATTGCTTGTGGCCATTTCTGCTTTTGAGTCAACGCTAATCCCAGTTTTAATTTTCCTTGCGGGTTTCTAGGATTAACTTTGTTGGCTTGATTGTAACTGTGAATTGCTAAGTGAGGCTTTCCCTGTTTCATCAAAGCATCTCCTAACTGGAGATGAAACCAATAACTGTTTTCTGGGGGGTGAACTTCGATAGCTCTTTGATAGCATTTGATAGTTTCTTTCAGAAGTCCCTTTTTATCGTAGAGATTTCCTAAATAAAAATGAGACCAAGCAAAATTGGGATTAATATTAATTGACTGCTGATAAAAATCAAAAGCTTGTTCAGTTTTTCCCTGCTTTTCTAGAAGTAAACCCAAACTGTAATAGGGCTTAAACCAGTTACTTTTCAACTCTGTCGCTTTCCGATAAGAAGTTTCAGCTTGACTGAATTTTTTTGTTTTGGCTAAAGTTTCACCTAATTCATGATAATATTCAGCCTTTTCTTGTTGGTTTGTTTTTTCCATAACTGCGTTATTTTATCCTTTCATACTTAAATATGTGATGGTGGATGAAGATGATTTTTGTATTTTTGAATAGAGATTGAATAGCATATTGGATCGAGTCAGCCACTCAGGAATATACTACTTAATTTTATGACTACCATTTAATCTATACCAAATAGAAGCTCCACCGTCTTTGTACTTGCCTCTCATAAATTTTTCTGCTTTTTTCGGAAAAAATTTATGTAAAAACATACTAGAAAAAACAACTTTGAACTTGGGATTATCCAACAGATAAGCATATAGTAAGTATTGCTCTGTCCAGGTTATATTTTTTTTCTATTAAATCTTTCTGATTATAAGGAAATGGCAATCTTACATCATGAGTATGAACCAGAACATTATGATTAATTTCTGGCATTACTTTTAAGTAAAGATATAGGCAGTCACTACCATTTTTAACTGTATGGGTTGAATCAATAAAGAAAATATCTCCTGCTCCTAACAGTTCCACAAATTGGGGTATAGGAATATCTTGTACAAATTTTGTAATTATTTTTTCTACAGGATCCAATTGATACAGAAATTGTTTGGGATAAGGCTCAATTATCACTATTTTCCCATCGCCATTTTTCTTGATAGCTTCACTGGCTACTAAGGTAGAATATCCACTTCCTACTTCTAATATTTGCTTTGGTTTTAAATATCTGATAATACAGTAATATGCCATAGCATCACTGAATGAAAAGGCAGGGTTTTTCCAGAAAAAACTATTAGGGTTTTCCAGATTAGCTGATAGTGGCGGATTAAATTCATCGGCATAAGTTTGTATCTCTGCCAAGAAATTAATCATATTCTCTTGGTTAAAAACTTGGCGAGAATGAAAAGGGCCTTTTTCGATATCCCGATATTCAAAAGAATCTTCAATCTCTTCTACAGTGGGAATCTCTGAATAAAACCTTGCAGGAATAATGTGAACACCCTGACTTTCTATTTTGTGTTTGGTTTCGCGATCGCACCACAAAACCTTTTTTTGCTAATCTAATTAATGTCTGAAATTCTTCAGAATCTAGTTTTTCTTCTTGCTGCTTTGATATCTGAATTGTTTCAACAGTATCCCCGCTCTGGATAGGTAACTGTTTAGATTTAATTTCCACTTATTTTTATATCCTTTAGTAATAATTACTACATTGTAAATTAAAACTTACAAATAAGTTTTAATGAAGAGAAATGAGAAGCTGAATATCTGAGGATAACTCTAAAAATTAAAACACTCAATTATGCTGCCGCTTCTAGTTTTTTTGTTCCTTTCATTTTCTTCCCCGTACCACTGCTAAATTGTCTATCAATTTATCTGTGAGAATTATGTCTGCTACTTTCCATAACATTTGATCGAATTTATTCCCCTCTTCTAGTTCATTTAATATTTCCTCTCCTAACTGAGCTAAAAGTTTTTTCCTAATTTCCTCTTCAGGTGTTATTTCTGTTTTCTTGGTAGCGTTTAAATAAGTATATTCTAGATTTATCCCTGGATAATTTTCATTCAATATCTTATTTGTTAGTTCTAAAGTTTCTTCGTATTTCTCTACTGTACCAACCACAGCACTAGCTCTAAGATTTTGAATAGCGATCGTTAAATCCTGTTGTTTAGGAATTTTACTCCCTTCACTTTTATTCTTTCTAGAACAATAATAAGTTTGATAATTGCATAACATAGTGGGAGTTTGATCCAATCTCCATCTGACATATTCCTTAAAATCTAATTCTTTTGCTTTTATTGCTCCCTCTGTTTGAGCATTTTGTTTTTTCTCAAACTTATAAATTGACTCTATCCTTGCCAGTGGGTTCCTTAATAAAGTAATAGACAAAGTTTTATACCCTTGAGCTTGAGGAGTAGGCAGACAAATATGATGCCCTGAGATTACTGTAGCTTGAGGATTTTCTAAGATGAACTTTTCTAAATCATCTTTTGTCACCATCTGGCTTGATGGTAATTCGCATTCATAATATTTGTCTCCAAAATACTTTTTTAGAGCATATTGTAAAGAAGTCCCTGCATTTTTAAATATATGATGATGGATTAAGATTGTTCGTTTCATTGTTTATTACAAATTTGAGAGGGTATGTTTCTAGAGCGTATTTCTTATACCTGCTCCCTACTGTTTAGAATTAAATACTTTCTGATTTACCACTTCACATTGAATTTTATGATCAGTCGCTAAGTTTACAAGTATTGAGCAGTTCAATAGTTGGTTTATAGGGCTAATAATTTACTTAGTCTATGTACCTACTTTCAATATCAAACTGTTGCTTTCAGGAAAAAGAAGGAAGGAAAAAGAAGGAAATTAATTTGCAGTAAAAATTTCCAATCTAGTACCAGTCAATCATTACTGTAGTTAGCGGTTAAATAGAGATTCCTTGTTTCTTAGAGTTAATGTCAAATTCAAAACATACCCTACTGTAATTCCTACCACCAAATTTCTAGGAGACCTCAGAATTACCCACTCGAAGTATGACTTTTGAGTGCCGTGAAACGGTTAAAACTTAATGATTCAGGGGCGTTGCATATTTGCGGGATGAATTGTACCCTTGGATGTACTCCTTCCCCAAAGATTCATCCCTTGATTTAGCAACGCCGATTCAGGAGTATTTAGCATGAATCAGGACTTACGCAAAAGCACTATATATAGTAATTCAAAACTAGATTACAACAATATATATAGCGTTTACTATCCAAAAATGCGTAAGTCCTGATGAATATAACACCAATCCTCTAGCTTTGTGATCATTTTATGAAACTCCATAATGCAATTTTTAACCTGGATTTCTAATCATTAATTTTTCATTTTGTGAAAGGTAACCTTTTAATTTTGGGGCGATTCAATTTCTAAAACTGTTTCAAGATGCGTAATAACCCAGAACACAATTACTATTTTGTGCAAAAAATTGTGTCAGATTATATTGAAACCAATCTGAATCAGGATTGAGTTTGATAGCTTGATTGTAATGAGCGATCGCCTCTTTATGCTTTCCCTGCTTTTTTAAAGCTTCTCCTAAAAGATAATGAGACCAAGGGAATTTCGGATTTAAGGAAATCGCTTGTTGGTAAGAGGTAATAGCTGCTTCTAACTTACCTTTGTCTTCTAACTTTTTCCCTTCTTGCAAATATTCTCCTGCTGTTTTACCTCGCTTAATATTAAAGTGAACCAAAATAAAACCTAAATCCCTTTCGTCTTCTCCTAATCCCTGTTGTTTAGGATTCAATACTTTTCCACTTACCACTTCAACTTTAGTCTTCTGATAAGCAGCTAAATTTACAGGTATTAAGCAGTTAAAGACTTGGTTTCCAGGGCTACTAATTCTCTGAGTCTCTTTACCTACGGTCAATATAATGTTGTTGCCTTCAGGAAATTGATTAGAAAGATATCCTTCTAATTCAATTTCTTGGATAGGGTATTCGCTTTTGATAGTAAAACTGAGTTTTTTCCCTACCCACATATCACTGAATAAACCAATAACTTCACTAACTTGTTTGACTGAACCTTTGATGGGAACTTTTACCTGATTAACTTGCATTGAATGATGCCTTCCTATATAATTATTAAGTTTTCCTATTCAGATCATCTAAAGATGATTATTGCTTCATTATTTTTGAATTTTACTACAATATTTGACGTAATTGCTTACTCGGATATTGCTTGTTTTTTAACTTACACATAAGTTTAAATATAAAATCAGAAAAAAAGGAAATTTTCCAGATACTAAGATATTGATTTTTCCGGCTTACTGATTTTTGATTTATTTCTGACTTACGTCAACAATATCTAGACTGCTTAAAAGCTGATCGAACTTATTAGTTACAGCTTCCATTGAATATCGACTAGATATAGTCTCTAGTGAATTTTTAGAAATTTCTGACCATAACTGATTGCCTAAATACAAAGTAGCAACCTGTTGAGCAAAAGTTTTAGGATTATCTCCAATCAAAACATCATAACCATCTGTAATTCCCATTCCTTCTGCTGCTATAGAAGTAGCTACTACTGGCAAACCATAGCTAAAACTTGTCAGAATTTTACCTTTAATTCCTGCCCCATATCTTAAGGGAGCGATCGACATTTTACAGTTATTGAAATATTCTGAAACGTCCGGTACGTGACCAGTGATAATCACATCATCAGATGATAAGTTCAAAATTTCTTCGGGGGCTTTACTGCCAATAACAAAAATTTTAATATCATCAATCTTTTGCTTGACTAAAGGAAATACCTCATGCACAAAATAAAGCACTGCATCTACATTGGGTGGATGTTGAAATCCGCCAATAAATAAGATATTTTTTCGGTCTGCAAATCCTTTTTCTGCACCATATATATCTCTGGGCATGTGGAAAAATTCTATATTTCTTAAGTGAGGATTTTCTTGTTCTAACATTTCTTTTTCTATCATGCTAACTACTAATGTGCAGTCAGTCTTTGCCATTAATGCTAATTCTCGCTCTTTTGTCTTCATTGCTTGTTCATACATTTCCAGACTATCTTTGAGTTTGGCTTCTCTTTGTCCCCGGAGATAGTGTAAATCAACTGTGTCATATATGATTTTTGCTTGTGGCGCAAATTTCCGCACATGATCTATGTATTTTTCAGTAAATTCTAGTCTAGCTAAATATACGACATCATACTGACTACCATAAGTTTCTAAATGAGAGATAATTGAAGTTACATAAGAACAATATAAACACTCAACTCCTAATCGTTGTAAATCTTCCGTATACTTCTCAATGTATAGTAAATTATCAGGTGCAAAAGTGACTTTATAATCCAGAGATTGAAAGATTTTAATTAAGTTAAAAGCTGTGACTGAACCTGAGTCTTGGTCTGGCGTTAACATACAAGCGTCGATCATTAATAATCGCTTTTGTACTGGTCTTTCGCGTTCAAAATGAGGTTCAACTCCACTCGGCCGATGCAATTTTAAAACATCTTCCCATTTTTCCATAAACTTTTGATGATTAACTACCTGATATTTTTTGACTCCTTTAGTCACATCTGTTCCTGAAGATATTCCCTCAAAATGAACAATTTTAGCGAAGGGTTGATACAAGACTTTATATCCAGCTTTTCTCACTTCAAATGCTAGGTCAGTATCTTCATAATAAGCAGGTTTATAACGAGTATCAAAACCTCCTATTTGTTTCCATAGTTTCGTAGGAATCATAATTCCAGCTCCCGAACAATAATCTACCTCTCGTAAATAACAATATTCTGGTTTATTGGGATGATCTAATCTGCCATAATTCCACGCGGAGCCGTCTTGCCATAGAATCCCACCTGCTTCTTGTAATTTTCCATTGGGATATAAAAATTTAGCTCCTACTAATCCAGCATTTGGTATATTTTTGAAAGTTTCTAACATTTCCTGGAAGCAATTAGGCATGACCACAATATCATTATTGAGAAATACCAAATACTCACCTGTTGCCATCTCTGCGCCACGGTTACAAGAGCCAATAAAACCTAGGTTTTGTTCGTTAAAAACTGATTTAATTCCAGATATTTGACTTAATACTTCTTGAGTATTATCGCTAGAGTGGTCATCCATAACAATGACTTCATGCGGTAAAGAATCATCTAAAGTGTCTGCCAGAGATCTTAAACAATTGTAGGTATGTAAAATTTGATTATAAACAGGAATAATGATGGAAATAATTGGTTTTGTGCTGGTATTTAGAGTTAGTGGTTGGGGTTCTAAAAGGCGCAAATCTTCTACTACTTCTACAGGATAGGAAAATTCCAGATTTTTCATGGCTATAGCATTTTGTAATTGCCAGGAAATTAAGTCATTCTCTCGGTTGTTATTCAGTGCTTCTTGATAAAAGAAAATTGCTTCTTTTAATTTCCCTGTTCTGACACAGGAATTGCCCAACTCCATTAAGTCAAATTGTACTGATATATCTGGGTTAGCTGACTGAGCCTGTAATCCCATGTGATAAAAAATAATGGCTTCGTCTAATTCATTTTGTCTGACTAATGTTTGGCATAATTGCAAATATAATTCTGGATCATTGGGTTTAATTTCCAAAGCTTTATGATATAGCTCTATATCATCTGGATTCTGTTCTATTGCCTGTCGATAAGAATTGACTGCTTCTGTTGCATAAAATTGCATTTGCTGTTGTAAAGCATCCCCTAATTTTTCATAGGCTTGGGGTAAATCTGGGTTGACTTGAATTGCATTTCGATAGGCAGCGATCGCTTCGGATAAATGCCCTATTTTTACTAATGTTTCTGCTAAGTTTAAATAAGACCAAGGAGATTCTGAGTTTAATCCGATAGCACGATTATAAGCTGAAATGGCTTCTGACCATTTTTCTTGTTTGACTAAGATATCCCCTAAATTATGATAAGACCAAGAAAAGCTGGGGTTGAGTTTGATTGACTGATTATATGTATTTACTGCAGTA
>JAJEAQ010000120.1 GCA_022822685.1 Trichodesmium sp. jk18x7bins.61 | reverse complement strand
CTTTTTTCACGCTTGGTATAAAAAAATTGTCCTCCGGACCTAATTACCAAATCTGATCTGATCTCTTCCCTACTGACTACTGACTACTGACTACTGACTACTGACTCCTAACTAACTATACCGATGAACCGCGGATTTGATCTAACTTCTCCTCCCCAATAATAGTAATATCAAAGATTAGTTTTCTGTAAAATATTCCTATCTGTTCTCATCAGGAACTCCCAATCTCGTAGTGCTTCCCGTGACCATAACCAGTTTTGGCGAAGTTGAGGAATATGATATTCGATCGCTGCTTCTTCCATTACCTTTGTCCGATATTGGAGCGCTCTAAGCCAACGTTCTCTTTTTTCATTAGCCCCAGAAGTTTGAGCAGATTTCATCATGACTAATCCAACACCTGCATAGGCATTTAAAGCTTCTTTTTTTACCACTTCTGTAGTTGGCTGCATCTCAGTCGAAATCTTACGCAATATATCTGTTTCTGGTATAACTTCTCCTGATAATTCTAATACTTTTAACCAAGAGTAATAGGCTTTTTGTAGATCTCCTTTAGTATAGTAAGCAAAACCTATAGCATTTTGATATAGGATAGAATCAGAACGTTTTTCTACTGCTTTTTCCCAGTAAAACAAAGCTTCATCTACAGTATAATTTCTATTTTCATCTTGTGTTAACTCCCAAGCTAATCTACCTTGTAAAAAAATTAAATCTGGATCTATAACTGAATTATTCCTGACTCTTTTTAGCGCTACATTAAGTGCTTCTTTTGCTTCTATAAAAGCTCCTCGGTTTAACAAAGATTCCACAGCTCTTTTTCCGGCTTGAATATCATTTTTACGAAATTGTTCAATAGCTAATTTTTTTTCTACTTCTATCCTATTAGGGTTGTAAGTGATAGGTTGCTCTTTATTATATCTTTCTAGGTTAATTGGATCGGGAGTTATAGATATTGTTTTTGAATCAATTGCTGGTCGATTTTGAAATAACCAAACAACACCGAGAGTGAGCAAAACAGCAATGAGGTGTGAAATTATCCTACCAGCAAATGAGTTAAAAAAATTGACATTGTTTGTAGATTGTTGTGCCATCTAAATTAATTCGCTTTAGCTATAGGGTTTTTGACTATAGTATTTCTTATAAATTCTATTAGACTTTTTTAAATCAAAACTAAAAGTAATATCATGTTTGGATAATTAGTTATCAAAAAAGTCCTTGTTTGTAGTTGCGATGCGGCGCTACAGTTGTATTTGGCGCGTCGAATCGCAACTACGAAGCTCTATTATAAGTGTTTTACTGGACATGATATAATTTATGACTTCTGTATTGCTGTTTATTTGACTTCCAGTTTGACAATAAATTTATTTACTACCTACTAAATTTTGTAAATTCGCTGTATTCCAAGGAAGGAGGAAAAGGGAAAGGGAATATGTCTTTCGGGTGATTCTGTGCTAATGCGGTCAATAAATTAGGACTAGAAATTCCTACATTAAAGGCATGCCGACAAAAAGCGCCGAGCTCTCGCGTCGACGACAGGAGGGGGCTTACAAGGTGCAGACTTTAGTGACGCACACAGCCTCTGGCCTAGGGAATGGGTAGAATCGAGAAGGAATAGGCAAGAGGGACGGCCTCTGGTGAGGGATTTAAGCCACCACCTTTCATGTTTGCGAAGCGCATTTAGCGGCAGCTCTGCGAAGCGCAAAAGGCACACCACGCGCTTTAAAAAATATAGCGGGAGACAAGGAACTTTCTTCTGACAGTACTTTTGCCTCTTGCCTGTTCCCTCAAGCTATCCCGAAGGGAGTTGATGATAAATTTTGATTTTCTACCAACCCTCTTCCTAACTATCCATTGCTTTTAATTAAGCAAGCTCTTCAGAATTGTCACCCTTTTTAACAGGTCGTTTCTGATCTAGAAGTCTCAATAGTGAATCCCAATCTTGACGAGCCTGGGGAGACCACAACCAATTTTTTCGCAGTTGTTGGACATGAAACTCTTTGCCGGCTTCTCTCATAACTTTATTAACATATTTGAAAGCCTGAACAGGTGGCTTGTCTGAATTTTGAGATGATTTGAGTGTTATTAATCCTAAACCTGCATAAGCATTGAGAGCTTCTCTCTTCTTTACAGATAGATTTGTTGGAATATTATAAGAAATAGCAAGAGTACTGGGAGTTTCTGGAGTAATTTCTCCTGACAAATGCAATACTTTTAACCAAGCTTCATAGGCTTTTTTGATGTCGCCTTTGGTGTAATAAGCAAAGCCTAAAGCATTTTGATATTGAATAGTCTCTGGACTTTGGGTAGCTGCTTTTTCCCAATAAGTTGTAGCTTCATCTACAAGATTAGTTTTATTTCCATCTTGGAAAAGTTCCCAAGCTAATCTACCCTTGAGAAAATTAATTTCTGGATGGTCAGTTAGTTGAGCTGGCACAGCAGCGATCGCTTCCGCAGCTTTTTCTAATTCCCCTTGCTCTAGTAAAGATTCTACGATCATTTTACCGGCCTGAACCTCATTTTGATGAAACTGTTGAATCGCCACCATCTGGACTTCTGGGATACTACTAATTGCATTATTAACAGGTCTAACCCTGTTGTATTCATGGTAGATACCTGGATTAGGTGCTTTGGGAAATTCGCCTTCATACTTAATACCCGGAGCGGGTGCTGTTGGCAATTTAATGCCAATTTGCAATTGTCTATGAGCAATTAGGTTAGTACCAACAGCTAATACCATTAATGATATTGCTGATAGTAATGTTTTTTTCCAGGAAAACCACTGAGACTTTAATGGTGATTGAGTTAGCTCTTCACTGCTTTGTTTTTCATTAGTTTGATTACGAGTTTCTTTTCCTATTTCTATTTCTTGTAATAACTCCTCAAGTGTCATCACTTGCTCTTTACTGTCTTTAACCTGCCAATTAAAATTATTCTCTGTCTGAGCTTGAACAGGATATTCCTCCAAGTTAACCTCAATTTCAGGTGGCACGCGAGTTGAATCTTCTGGTGATTTAGGAGTTGGTTCAATTTTTTTATCAACAGACACCAGGAGGGGTTCTACTTCAATTTCATTTGTAGACTCAGCCACTTGCTGCATCAGATAACCATCAAACTCTGAATGCTGGTACACAACAGGTAATGCCCAATAAAGTTGATGAGAACCGTAAGCAGAAATCAGTCCTTGTCTGGCCCGATTTAAACTTAAGTCGATCGGATAACCTTGATTGAGATTGCGATAAAACAGTCGTGTCAAGATCAAAGAAACTTCATCTGGAATCCGTTCTGCCATTGCTAGCACTCCTGGAATCCCACGCTTAACTAGCGCTTCTGCTAAGTTTAATTCTACTCCGTCATCTACGGAGTCTATATGATTGTAAGCACCTCGACAGGAGTTGAAAACTACCATCTGAATGCCATTGTTAACTAGCAGCCCGGCGAGATCTCTACCACTGAGATTTTCTGTTAAACCTGTGATGTTGCTAACTAGAGAAATTTCGCCACCGGAAACACCCCAGTTGCTATGGCCTGCATAATGGAAAACTTGATATCTACCTTGTTCTAAAGCTTGGGTAAGTTGTTCTCGCCCTGGTTGCCTCAGAATGTCTAGGTGAATTTGAGTTTCCTGACTATTTTGTTGCAATTCTTGTTGCAACGCCTCATATTCTCTTTCGAGTTGCAGACTATCTTTGTCACTGGGAGCAGCGATCGCCATTAAAATTCTTAAGGGTTCTTCTACCGTTAGTTTCCGAGTAGATTTAGGTAAACAGGTATTAGGTTGATAGCGGGAGAAAACAATATCAGTACCAGTAGCCAGGGGGCGATCGCCAGCATGGAGTACCTCCCAAGGCAAACTAGATATACTTCTGTCTTTAGTTCCTAGACGTAGCTGTAATACCTCTCCCCGGTTATGAGCTATTCCTTGAGCACAACTCCAACTGTCTCTGAGTGTGTCTTTGAATAGCTCTTGGTACATTTTCTGGCCCAATGCTACTAAACTTGGGCTGACTATTTCCCCAGACTGGGCAATAATCTGGTCTGGGATCACCACCTGAGAATCCGACTTTTCTTCTAAGAGCTCGATTAGTGGATCGCGAAAGAGTTTACGAGCTTGGGCTAGCCATTCTTGTACAGGCCATTCGACAATTTCTTCGGCCAATAGTCCACCAACAGGTACTTTTTCTGTCCGAACAAAATATTCATCTTCTCCGAGTGGGGTAATTGAAATATGAAATTCCTGAGTCACTGATTTTTATCCTTCTGCTCAATTTGCTCCGTCAAAACTCCCGATCTTTACTTTTAACTTTGATATTTGATAAATAGGGAATAAAGTGACGGTTCTGGTTTGGGTGTTAGTAAAAATAAGGTCAAAGTAGTGCTGGTGATAATTTGCCAGATAGCAATTGGCAAACTTAGTCTTAGCGTTATCTATAACTACCTTAGCTGTTGGGATGATTACAGATTCTTTGGTTAGGATTAGGTAACGCTGATTTTTATGCCTATTCAATCTATGTTTTTGTCAAGTTTTTAAAGCTTGATACTTAAGTTTCCTCTACAACCACCCTTTAACTAATTCAGGAGCGCTTCCCGGATAATTTAACTCATAGCACTAAAATATTAATCTTGCCTTAATCTGGTTGCATGCCCAATTGAAAATTGAATGTTATATATTTGCAATACCAGGGATTGAGCCAAAATTACCAATTATTCTATAGAGCGAAACTAACCGGATTAAATATTCTATATACTATCTATATACTATCTATATCTAGATAATATTAGATGTAAAAAGTTTCTTTCTTATCTAGTTTATCTAGAGTCAATTTGTTTGGGCTACTCGAAACTATTTTAGTTGACAGCCATTATCGAATCTGTTTTCGATTCATACAATTCCAAATTATCTCTGACTGGCTTCAATCCGCTACGTTAAACCATCGAGTTGATTTGGTGTCCTAAAAACTAGAAAGCTAATTTTTTCATAAAAACTCAAGAGGTAATAAATTGCCTATAGTATGGGTATCCAGTGGGATGAGGATAAAATAACCATTCAGGTGATGTAAAAGGGTTGCTTTGAAAGGGAGAATGAGAAGAAAAGAGCTAGAAAAGTTTGAGGCCAAAATTACCAGTCGCTCTCGTTATTAGAGACTGTTTGTCAAGCAAATATTAAGATAACTAGAGTGCTTAATTCTGGTGGGTTACGGTTGACAATCAAAATTCTGGTGAGTACGAAGAGGTCTTTCCACCTAACTCACCCTACGCAAGAATTTAATCTGAGGCGTGACAAACAATCTCTTAAAGGCAATAGGCATGCATGCAAGAGGCAAGAATAAAGGGGTATGGTGAGGGATAATAAGCGCCAGCTTTCATGTTGCGACTGCAAAATGCACACCACTAATTAAAAAAATATAGTGGGGGACTCAAGCACTCTTCTAGCAGTACTTTTGCCTGTTGCCTATCCCGAAGGGAATTGATCTGAATAAATTAGCAAGTGAGTAAGTAAAACATTATCCCAAATACATCAATCATGCAAACTTCACCAAATTTTGCTTTTCTACAACAACACGACTCTCAGTTAGTCTTACTGGCAACGTTAGCCGAAACTTACTTTAAACAAGACCCAAATACTTGCTTAATGAAGTTAAGACAGTTTGGGGAATTATTAGCACGACTTGTAGCTGCAAATGTTGGGCTTTTAACTGAGAAAAATGAGAAAAAAACACAATTTGAATTACTTAAGGAACTTTCCGCACAGAATTTCATACAAGGCCGAACTAAGTACTTCTTCCACAAACTGCGAGTAGCTGGAAATAAGGCCACCCATCAACTTGTTGGCGACCATGGCACTGCTTTAAGTAATCTTGAATATGCCCATGAGTTAGGTATTTGGTTTCATCGTACTTTTGCCAATGACCCCAACTTTGAAGCCGCGTTTATTCCTCCTCCTAATCCTGTAGCAGAAACTGAAGCTCTCAAGCAGCCAAATGAGGCTCTGAAACGACAAAGAGAAGAGCAGCAGAAAGAAGCCAAGCAAATTCTTACTGCTGCTGGACTTGCTCTAGCTAAAGCTGAACAGGAAGCCGAGTTACGTCAAACTCCACAAGAACTTCTGGAGTTAGTGGAGGCAGATGCTAAACAGTTAAAACAACGTTTAGCCAAACTACAGGAACAGAATGCTAGTCAAACTGCCCAACAAATGCAACAGGTGATCGCTTCTGCTCGTCTTGCTGAGACTAAAGTTAAATTAAATGAAACGGAAACCCGTCGCCTCATCGATACACAACTACGGTTAGCAGGGTGGGAGGTTGACTCAGAAAATTTGACCTATTCTCAAGGGGCACGTCCTCAAAAAGGTAAAAATCTGGCGATCGCTGAATGGCCGACTCAAAATGGTAGAGCTGATTATGTCTTATTTATTGGTTTACAAGTAGTAGCTGTTGTTGAGGCTAAGTCAAAAATTAAGGATGTTTCTGCTGATCTTAACCAAGCTAAACGATATAGTCGTGACTTCCAAGTCAAGGATAATGAGATTTTACCAGTCGGCCCCTGGGGTGAATACAAGGTACCTTTCGTATTTGCCACAAATGGCAGGGATTTTTTAGAACAGCTTCGCACTCAAAGCGGGATTTGGTTTTGTGATGTCCGTAAACCAGATAACTTGAGTCGTCCTATTATGGGTTGGTACAAACCTGAAGCTTTGAAAGAGTTGTTGTCTCTAGACTGGGAAATATCCCACGCTACCCTCAGTCAAGAAACTTTTAATTATAATATTGAATTGCGGTGTTATCAAATTAGGGCTATTCTGGCTATAGAAAAGGCTCTAGCAAAAAATCGCCGTAATTTATTGTTGGCAATGGCAACGGGTACGGGTAAAACTAAGACCAGTATTGTTTTAGTTTATCGTTTGCTCAAATCAAAGCTATTCCGGCGGGTGTTGTTCTTGGTTGACCGCACGGCACTGGGAGAACAGTCGGCTAATGCTTTTAAAGAAACCCGCATTGAAAGTCTACAGACTTTTGCGGATATATTTGAAATTAGCGAACCAGGCAATAGTAAAATTGATACCAGCGTTAAAGTTAATATTGCTACAGTACAAAGTTATGTCAAGCGGTTATTCTATCCCAATGACAATGCTATTATCCCCACTGTTGACGAATATGACTGCATTATTGTAGATGAATGTCACCGAGGTTATTTATTAGATAGGGAACTCAGTGACGAGGAACTCACCTACCGTGACTTTTCTGACTATATTTCCAAATATCGACGAGTATTAGATTATTTTGATGCGGTCAAAATTGGTTTAACTGCCACACCTGCTTTACACACTACTCAAATATTTGGCGACCCTGTATTTATTTACAGCTACAGGGAAGCGGTAATAGATGGATGGTTAATAGACCACGAACCACCGACTATTATTGGTACTCAGCTTGCAGAAACAGGAATAGTCTGGCAGCGTGGGGAAAATATGGAGTGTTTTCACCCGGAAACTGGAGAGCTTGATCTCGTACACGCTCCCGATGAGGTCAAGATAGAAATAGAACAATTTAACAAGCGGGTAATCACGCGACCATTTAATCAGGCAGTGTGTCAGGAGTTGGTTAAACACATTGATCCCTCACTACCAGAGAAAACATTGATTTTCTGTGCTACTGACCGCCATGCGGATCTGGTTGTCGATGAGTTAAAAATTGCTCTCAGAGAACAATATGGCACTGTTAATGATGATGACGTACAGAAAATTACAGGGAATGCAGATAAACCTTTGCAGTTAATTCGCTTTTACAAGAATGAAGCTAGTCCGAAAATTGCTGTAACTGTTGACTTACTAACTACTGGTATAGATGTTCCGGCTATTTGTAATTTAGTGTTTTTACGACGGGTAAACTCTCGTATTTTATATGAGCAAATGTTAGGCAGGGCGACTCGTCCATGTGATGAAATTGATAAAACTGTTTTTCGTATTTTTGATGCAGTCAGACTTTATGAAGGTATTGCCCCTGTTTCCAGTATGAAACCTGTGGCAGTTAACCCTAATATTTCCTTTACTCAGTTAGTAGATGAAATTTCTACAATGTCAGACTCGCCTGCATTACCGAATATTGTAGACCAGTTACTCGCTAAGTTGCAACGGAAACGGAGGCATTTAAGCGATAGTAGTAGGGAACAAATTGAAAGTTTAGCCGGAATGTCTGTACCAGAAATGGTTAATTATTTGAAAAAGATGAAAAATATTAGTCCTGGTGAGGTTTCACAATGGTTACAGGATAAAAAAGCGATCGAACTCCGTTCCGCTTACGCGATCGCTGAAATATTAGACAGAAGGGATGGAGGTACTCAACCTCTGTTAATATCTCACCATGCAGACCAAGTAATAAAAGTTGAAAGGGGTTATGGTAAAGGTCAGAAACCCCAAGACTATCTCAACAGTTTTCAAGCTTTCCTACAGGATAACTTGAATAAAGTTCCGGCATTAATGGTCATAGTACAACGCCCCCGCGAGTTAACCCGCGCTCAGTTGAAAGAGGTCAGACTGTTGTTAGATAGGGAAGGATACTCAGTACCTTCATTACGAATAGCTTGGCAAGAAACTACTAATGAAGATATTGCAGCTTCAATTATTGGGTTTATCCGTCAGGCAGCGTTAGGGGATGTTTTAGTTCCTTATGAGAAAAGGGTAGATAGGGCAATGGGTAAAATTTTAAGTTCTCGTAGTTGGAGTCAACCACAACGTAAATGGTTAGAACGTATTGGCAAGCAAATCAAGTTGGAAATAGTAGTAGATCAGGAGGCTTTTGACCAGGGAATGTTTAAAGCGCAAGGGGGTTTTAAGCGCATTAATAAAACATTTGATGGGCAGTTAGAGAGTATTTTAGATGAAATTAATGGGGAAATTTGGCAGGATGTTGGTTAACTTTTTAACTTTGTCAAATTACCTAAATACTCTTTACTTAATGCTGCTTAGTGTTTATGATCTGAAGTTTGCACTTAATAATAAAGATGACTGCAACTACTGATATTGTCCAAAAACTCTGGAATTTATGTAACGTCTTGCGGGATGATGGCATTACCTACCTGCAATACGTTACGGAACTGACTTACCTACTATTTCTGAAAATGGTGGAGGAAACGGAGACAGAAGACCAGTTACCTGAAGGTTATCGCTGGTCTGACTTAACTGCTCAAAGTGGAGTTGAACAGCTTAAATTTTATCGAAAGTTACTGCTTACACTGGGGTCTGAGGCAGCTAACAAAAGAGTTCAAGCCATTTTTGCTAATGCTCAGACTGCTCTCAAAAAGCCTACTAATTTGAATGAACTTCTGACTCAGATAAATAAACTAGACTGGTACTCAGCTAAAGAGGAGGGGTTAGGTAATCTTTATGAGGGACTGCTAGAAAAGAATGCAGGTGAAAAAAAGTCCGGTGCTGGTCAATATTTCACCCCCCGCCCTTTGATTGACTGTATGGTGAACTTGATGCAGCCACAACCAGGAGAACTTATTCAAGATCCCGCTGCCGGAACTGGTGGTTTTTTAATTGCAGCATCCCGCTACATTAAAGATGAAACGGACGATCTATTTGAGTTGTCGGAGTCGGAACAGAATTTTCAGAAGTATCAAGCTTTTTATGGTATGGAGTTGGTGCCGGATGCTCACCGACTGCTTTTAATGAATATGTTATTACATGGCATAGAAGGGGAAGTGAGTTTGGGCGATACTCTCTCTAGTGAAGGGGAACAACTAACGTTAGCAAATCTAATTTTAACTAATCCTCCTTTCGGTACAAAGAAGGGCGGGGGCAAACCCACAAGGGATGATTTTACTTTTCCCACCTCTAATAAACAACTAGCATTTTTACAGCACGTTTATCGTGGTTTGAAACCAGGGGGTAGAGCTGCTGTTGTATTGCCTGATAATGTTCTGTTTGAGGATGGGCAGGGGCGCAATATCCGGGGTGACTTGATGGATAAGTGTAATTTACATACTGTGTTGCGCTTGCCTACTGGAATTTTCTACGCTCAAGGGGTGAAAACTAATGTGTTATTTTTTCAGAAAGGGAAACGGAAAGCTAAGGGAAATACTAAGGCGGTTTGGTTTTATGATATGCGGACTAATATGCCTAGTTTTGGTAAACGCATTCCTTTGGCTCATCAGCATTTCCAAGATTTTGAGGATTGTTACGGAGATGACTCCAATGGTGGCAGTCAGCGTATTGACTTGGGAGAGGAAGGGCGGTTTCGTTGTTTCAGTCGGGAGGAAATAGAGAAGCGGGGGGATAATTTGGATATTTCTTGGTTACGGGATGAGAGTTTACAGAGTGGGGATGATTTGCCCGAACCTGATGTTATTGCTGCTGAGATTTTGCAACGGTTACAAACGGCGACTGAGGAGATGGAAGCTTTGATGTTATTGTTGGAGGATGGAGAAGATTTGGAGGTTATACCATGACAGCAAATAGTCCTATTATTGAAGCTATCAATCAGGTTTTGCTCAATCTTGCACCAGAGAAACAGCAAGAGGTGTTAGACTTTGCTGAGTTTTTGCAGACAAAATCACCGCAGTCAGCTTCAATTCAACCTGAAAAATCCTCAAACTGGCAACCAGGCTTTTTTGAAGAAGTAATTGGGGGATGGGTGGGCGAACCTCTGGAACGATATGAAGATTGACTTTAGTTACTCACAATACTAGAGAATTTTCTCGTATTAGGGGATTACAGATTGAGGACTGGGAGGCTTAAAAAGGAGATGGAAAGTTTGATGTTATTGTTAGGGGATGAATGAATAAAAATATGATGAATAATGAATTTATGGAATTACCTAAAGGGTGGGAATTTACAGAAATTGGTGAGGTATGTACATTAGTTAATGGAAAAGCTTTTAAGCCTTCAGATTGGGTTAATGACGGCATACCAATTGTTAGAATACAAAACCTAAATGATTTTAATGCAAAGTTTAATCATTTTAAAGGAGAAATCGATCCAAAATTTTTGATTGGTGATGGAGAACTCCTATTTGCATGGTCAGGATCCTTTGGGGCACATATCTGGCAAAGAGGTAAAGCAATTCTAAATCAGCATATATATCGTGTTCTGTTTAATGAACAGTTTACTAACAAATTTTTTTTTCAATATGCAATTAATGAAAAGCTGTATGAGTTAATTGGTAAAGCACACGGTGGAGTAGGTCTTCGTCATGTTACAAAAGGAAAGTTTGAAAAGACAAAAATCCCCCTCCCACCCCTCAACGAACAGAAACGCATAGTCGCCAAAATAGAAGCGTTACAGGAGAGGAGTCAACGAGTCAAAACCGAACTTGAGGCCATACGTCCCCTGTTAGACAATTTTCGTCAATCTGTTTTCGCTGCTGCCTTTCGTGGTGATTTAACTAAAGATTGGCGGGAGAAACACCCAGATATTGAACCAGCGTCGGAGTTGTTGGAGAGGATTAAAGTTGAACGCAAAAAGCTGTATGAAGAAGAGTGCAGGAAAGCACAAACTTTAGGAGAAAGAAAACCCAAAATGTTTAAAGAAAATCTAGACAAAATTGAAATTTTAACACTACCGAGATTACCTAAAACCTGGAAATGGGAAAGATTTGTCAATATATCAAACATCTTAGGAGGAGTTACTAAAGGAAGAAAACTTAGAGAGAAATCAACAATATTTTTGCCTTATTTAAGAGTTGCGAATGTTCAGGATGGTTATCTAGATTTGAGTGAGATTAAGAAAATAGAAGCTTTACCAGAAGACATTCAAAAGTATCATTTAGAATATGGTGATATTTTAGTTACTGAAGGTGGTGATAGAGATAAGCTAGGGCGAGGAACTATCTGGAGAAATGAAATAGAAAATTGTATTCATCAAAACCATGTCTATAGAGCCAGATTATATTCTGTTAATATTTTTTCTGAATATATTTCCTTAGCCTTGAGATCGGAAGAGTCAAGGAAATATTTTTTTGAAAATGCTAGCCAAACCACTAACTTAGCATCCATTAATATCACTTCACTGGGTAATGTACCTTTAGCAATACCTCCATTAAAAGAACAAAAAGAAATAGTCAAACGCATCGAATCCCTATTCAAAATCGCCGACACCATAGAACAACAATACCAAAAAGCAGAAACTGACTTAGAAACCTTAAATCAATCCATCCTCGCCAAAGCATTCCGAGGCGAACTCGTACCCCAAGATTCCAACGACGAACCCGCATCAGTCCTATTAGAACGTATTCGCGCCCAACAAGAAGCCAACAAAAAAACCTATAAACAGAAAAAATCTACCAGCACCACCAAAACAACCAACAGCAGAAAAAAGCGCATTCTCTAAATCCGGTTATGAAGCATGTACTTTTTCCAAGCCCTCTATAACCCTCTTGCCTCTTGCCTCTTGCCTCTTGCCTCTTAAGATCCCGCCCAGACTGGCTGGGTTTAAATAAAGCTCCTATCCCACGCCAGATTTAGTATTACTCCATCATAAATGCGGGATTCTTCTCCCGTTATAAACTTCAGTTTGAGCGGGAGAAGAATCCCGCCAATAAATAAATTGAGCAATAGGGAATCCGCAAAAATTAAGCTTGATATTCATACTCGTCACACTTAAATATGGTTTTTAAATATTTGGGATGAAGATCAAATTTTTGTTGTGGTAATTGCAATATAAAACTAGGTCGAGATCTAATAGCAATTCTGCCTATATAGTTACCCGCATATTTACCTTTTGCAATTTCCGCTTTGACAAGATCACCTGTTTGAAAACCTCTAAAAAAATTAGCTTGAGGAGGGTGAGCCTTAGGAAATCCGTACTTATCAGGTCGGCCACGGTGTTAGACAACGTTGCCTTTTGCTGATACTGTTAAAGGTTTCACTCCGTTAAGCAGTAACTTTTTTGGTGTGGATTTTCCTGTACAAGCAGCGAGTGCTGTTTTTCAATGCCTCTATTTTTTCGATTAAATTTACTTAATCCGCCTGAACCAACTTCTACAGGCAATCCTGTTAACTTTAACCGTCTAAATAATTCCCACCTGGTACTGTTTACTGCTGTTGCATCCTTTAAAAGAACTGCTTCTTGAGATCATATCCGTTTGAGTAAGTCTGGCTAGCCTGATAGAAAGTCTTTAACGTCCTGATTTCCTTTGCTTTGATTACATGGCAGGCAAGAGTTAAGTTAGAAACTCGGTTACTACCTCCTTTTGACTTAGGCTGTATATGCTCAACTTCAAGGGAACTATTTTTAGCTCCACAATAAACCCAGTTATGCCCCCACTTAGCAAACAGATATTCTTTGACTTCAAACCAAAATAATTCACCACGTTGGTATTCAATCCCAGATACTTCAGAATTTTGAATAGGTTAAGTGTCAAATCTAACTAACTCTTGTGATATTGCAGTTATAGGACAGTATTTAATTAATCGTTTTACCCTGGTTTCAACATTAAACACTCTGCTCATTAGTAACGGAGTGAGCAGACTTTCAGGACGTTTCCTGTTCAGAAATCTTGCCTGACGATCGGGTGTTTTTCTATTACGTCTACCTCTTCTAAGAGATTTACATTTTTCTAGCGCTGCTTTGATTTTCAATCCTCTATATTTAAACCCCGCCCGCTCGGTAAACCCCGCCCGGGCGGGATATTAATACTAAAGCAGCAGTTACACGCCCTGTTTGTTCTTGTAGCACAGCAATACCTGTAGTTTTTGAACCAGGATCTATTTTGATTCTGTGAGGATAAGTAACAGATGTTTCAACTGTTCTATCCTGCATAATGATTGTAAATAGATATCGTCTGAATACTTTTGCCCTCCCTTTGTTTAATAGTTCTCTTGCTCTTGCTGAATGACAAAGAAAAGGGGTTGTTTTTATCTAAAACTAAAATTCCCATTACGTTCAACGCTCCTATTGCTAGGGTAAAGTGTGCCTCGGTAATGTTATAAGAGCTTGTTCAGTACAGTTCACTGCCTTAACTCCCTACACCTGTTTAAAACTGTACGACTGAGCTACAAACTGGCTCGTATTTATAGGTGTCGTGACTCAAATAACGTAGCCCTCACGCAGGCGTAACCTGGTCAAATAGAGCTTTTACAAGCTCCCGTTATAGTTCGGAGAACTATAACGGTGAGTTATTGACTGAGCAATTTCTATTTTTCTCACCCAACCACTGCTCTCCTAAATTTTTGAGAGCCATCATCACTGGCTGTATTCCAAGCCCTTTCTCAGTCAGAGAATATTCTACATGGGGAGGCACTTCGGGGAACACTCGCCTAGCTAACAAACCGTGCTTTTCTAACTGCCTCAGTCTCAATGTCAATGTTTTCGAGCTAATTCCCGGTAGCGCTTCTAATAATTCGTGAGTTCGCCGCGCGCCCCTCAACAGCTCTTGCAAAATTAACACCGACCACTTACTACCTAATATTCCTAAGACAAAGTGAATCGGACAACTCTGATCTAAACATAAACTATCCGCAATTTTAACATTTGATGTCAGATTCTTCTCTTTAACTTTCATTTTATTTTCAGGCTTCAAAATTTATCTTTCTTTAATCATAACCTTTTCTACTGAAAAAGCAAAATTTTTTACTTTCTGTAACTAAAGGATTTTTGTGAGCCTACCTGGCAATTAAAGTGGTAAGTCGTAAGATTATAGATGGATATAAAAAAAGGATTATCCAACTAAAAGATGAATAATTTTTGTAGAACAATCTAGCTACTTTCTGGGTGGCTCTGCTAGGGATCAATATTTTGATTTTTCTTAACATCCTATAAAACCAGCAAAAAAGTTAACAAATTTACAAAAAACAAACAAAAATACATAAAAAACCTTGTCTTGCGAAGGAACAGAAATTAAAAAAAAGGAGAAAACTATTATGAGTCTATTAGGTCAAAAAAAACAAATCAAGTAGATAAAAAAACAGCTTTTGTACTATGGTTTGAAGAAGTAAGAATCACTGATATTCCATTAGTAGGAGGGAAAAACCCATCCTTGGGAGAAATGATCCAACAGTTAACAGTCAAAGGTGTAAACGTTCCCAATGGATTCCCAACTACAGCTTACGCATATCAGTACTTTATCGAAAAAGCAGATTTAGAGAAAAAACTGCGAGAACTATTGGCTGACTTAGATGTAGAAGATGTCAAGAACTTGCAGAAACGGGGTAAACAAGCCCGTACTCTCATCCTCGACACCCCCTTCCCTGCAGAATTAGAACAAGCCATAGTTAAAGCATCTCATCAAATGTGCGATCGCTACGCCAAGGCTGGCGAAGATTACGACCAACTGGAAGAAAAATTTCACTCAGAATCCGAACGTTACACCAAAGAAATAGATGTAGCAGTACGTTCTAGTGCCACTGCTGAAGACTTACTAGATGCCAGTTTTGCCGGGCAACAAGAAACTTACCTCAATATTTACGGCGATGAAGCAGTCTTAGAAGCCTGCCACAAGTGCTTCGCCTCCATCTTCACAGACAATGCCATCTCCTATCGGACTATCAAAGGCTTTGACCATTTCAACATCGCCTTATCAGTGTGCAAAAAATAGTACGTTCTGACCTCGTTTCTTCCGGCGTGATGTTTTCCATAGACACCGAAACTGGATTCAAAAACGCAGCCCTCGTTACAGCAGCCCACGGATTAGGTGAAAACGTTGTGCAAGGCGCAGTCAACCAAGATGAATACTTCGTGTTCAAACCCACTCTCAAACAAGGTTTTTGCCCCATCCTAGAAAAACGCCTAGGCACAAAAGAACTAAAAATGAACCACATCGGCGGTTCAAAACTGACCAAAAACGTGCCAGTGCCAGTTTCTGAACGGGAAAAATACTGCCTCAGTGACAAGGAAATCCTGCAACTAGCTAAGTGGGCTTGTATTATTGAGGAACATTATTCTACGGTGGGTAACCACTACACCCCAATAGATATCGAATGGGCAAAAGACGGTTTCACAGGTGAATTGTTTATTGTGCAAGCTCGTCCAGAAACTGTACAATCTCAAAAATCAGGTAGCATTCTGCGTAGTTTTAAACTCAAAGGTAGCAGTGATGTATTAGTTCGTGCCGTGGGAGAAATGATTGGGCAAGGGGAAGCCCGCGTTATTCTTGATGTTCATAAAATTGACGAATTCCTGCCAGGGGAAGTTTTAGTGACTAACAAAACTGACCTCGACTGGGAACCAATTATGAAAAAAGCTAGCGCTATAGTTACCAACCAAAGGGGGCGCACTTGCCATGCTGGGATTATTGCGCGAGAGATGGGTATTCCAGCAATAGTAGGTTGTGGTGATGCGACTAAAATATTGGCTACAGCTCAGGAAATTACTGTTTGCTGTGCTGAGGGTGAAGAAGGCAAAGTTTATGATGGTATAGTGCCGTTTGAGGTACAAGAGACTTTGTTAGATAACTTACTCAAGACTCGCACTAAAATTTTGATGAACGTTGGCAACCCAGAAGAAGCTTTTGGTTTATCTTCTATTCCTTGTGATGGGGTAGGCTTGGCACGGTTGGAGTTTATTATCGCCAACCATATTAAAGCTCATCCATTAGCATTGATTCACTATAACGACTTGGAAGATCCTTTAGTGAAGCGAGAAATTGGTAATTTGACTGCATTGTACAAACACAAGCCCGATTTCTTTGTGGATAAACTAGCCCAAGGCGTGGGTACGATCGCTGCTGCTTTTTATCCCAATCCTGTAGTAGTGCGGATGAGTGATTTTAAGAGTAACGAATATGCGAACCTGTTAGGCGATCGTCAGTTTGAACCCTCTGAAGAAAATCCGATGATTGGTTGGCGGGGTGCGTCTCGTTACTATGACACGAAATACCGCGATGCTTATGCTCTGGAGTGTCAGGCGTTGAAGCGAGTGCGGGATGAAATGGGTTTGACAAATGTGATTCCGATGATTCCCTTCTGTCGGACTCCGAATGAAGGTCGTAAGGTATTAGCGGAGATGGAGAAAAACGGCTTGAAACAGGGCGAGAATGGGTTGCAGGTATATGTAACGTGCGAGTTGCCCAGTAATGTAATTTTTGCCGATGAATTCGCCCAAGTTTTTGATAGTTTTTCCATTGGCTCAAATGATTTGACTCAGTTGACTTTGGGTTTAGACCGAGATTCAGCTTTAGTTGTCCACATTTTCGACGAACGCAATGAGGTAGTACGTCGCATGGTGAAGATTGCGATTAAGGCGGCTAAAAAGTATGGTCGCAAGATCGGTATTTGCGGTCAGGCACCGAGTGATTATCCTGAGTAGGCGCGATTTTTGGTTGAGGAGGGTATTGACTCATTGAGCTTGAATCCTGATTCATTATTGAAGACTATTCTTGATATTGGCAAAATGGAAGATTCAGGCTCTGGAATGGATGACATCATAGATGTGGCTCAGGCGAAATAGTAAAAGGTATTGTGTTTGAAATAAAAAAGGAACTAGACTCAGTTGCGTCTAGTTCCTTTCTCACAAACATACAAAAACTCGAAAGACAAAAAAATGAACAACGTTTACCCCAAAACAACAAAATAATAGGAAAAAACCCAACCAAAAAAAACCTAAGTAAACAAAGGTTTGGAACTCCAAGAACAGGAACTAGAAATTATTACTTCCAGTTCCCAAGGAGGCTATGGATCATAGTAATGGGGCTTGACATACTCCCGACGTTGCGCTTAAGCGAGTTCCGCAGGATTCTTCTTTGAGCCTGTCGCCGACAAATCAGACCTCGCCCTTACGGGCGGGGTTTTGATTGCGGTTTTGACAGAGGTGATGTCCCCCCTTGTGATAACTAAGTATTATTATAGATGCACCTCGTGCTTGTCAAGGGGGTTATTAGTCTTATTTGTGGAGATGCCTAAATATGGACTCACTGCTTCATAAAACTGATACAAAGCGTCACATACAGTAACAATTTGATGTAGACTTCCTGCTAAACCAGAACTGTCGGCAGCACAAGTCCACAGGCTGCTCCCTAAGGCCTACCCCATTTCTCAAATTTCTTGAG
>JAJEAQ010000428.1 GCA_022822685.1 Trichodesmium sp. jk18x7bins.61 | reverse complement strand
CAATTCCCCAGACTCAATAATATTGCGACTCAGATTATCCATCCAGATGCTCTGGCCTAGGTTTTCTATTTCGAGTAAATGATTAGTTGTCATAACTTTCTTACCTTAATTGCTACTATTTTTATTTTGACTTTTCTGTACTTTTAGATACAGCCAAAAGATAACTAAGCTGTTTTCTCTACTGCAATTGTTTCAAATTTCCTGAATATTAAAGTTGTCTAGCCTCAACTGCCAGCTTGTGGCTCAGGCTTCTACCATGCTTTTACCTCCCAGTTAAAACACGCTTGCTCTGAACGCGCGTTTTCGAGTCATGTAATTAAGTAATGCCTAAACTTGAGAAATACGTTTTTGTTCTTTAATAAAAGACTCAACAAGTGCCACGTCTTCTTTACTACCAATAATCAATGGCGTGCGCTGATGCAATTTTTCTGCCACTACATCCAATATTTCTTCTGTTCCTGTACTAGCTCTACCACCAGCTTGTTCAATTAAGTAAGCCATTGGTGCTGATTCATATAGTAGACGTAATTTCCCTTCTGGCTTTTTAACTGTACCTGGGTATAAAAACACCCCACCTTGATATAAAATTCGATGTAAATCTCCAACTAATGCACCGCCATAACGGGCTGTATAACCTTCGTGGCGATGAACATACCGGATATAATCTCGCATAGATTCATCCCACTGCCAAAAGTTACCTTCGTTTACACTATAGATTGGGCCATGCTCAGGTATTTTGATATTTTCATTCGCCTGGATAAACTCACCTAAACTCGGATCTAAAGTAAATGCGTGGACTCCTGTTCCAATGGAATACACCAGCATTGTGCTAGGCCCATATAAAATATAACCTGCACCAATTTGTTTACGTCCATTTTGAAGCAAATCTTGAGCAGACTCATCTTCATCATTGCCTTCTTGTTGACGAATTGAGAATATAGACCCTACATTCAGATTTGTGTCTAGATTAGAAGAGCCATCTAGGGGATCGTAAAGTAATGTATAACGACCAACTGGACAATTTTCTGGAATATAGTAAGGTTTTTCCATCTCCTCAGATGCCAAGCGACAAACAAGGCCACTTTGCTTAAACACTGAGATAAAAACATCATTAGAGTAGATATCCATCTTTTTGACGGATTCTCCCTGAACATTAACTGTGCCAGTAAAGCCTAAAGCATCCTCAAGCAATCCTGCGCGAGTTAGGCGACGAGCAATTAACTTACCTGCCAAGGCAATTCGACTCATCAAGGCACTAATATCTTGAGCATCTGGTGAGAAGCTATTGAGTTGCTGTAGGACATGACGTGATAAGGTTGTACAATCACGATCTAATGCCTGTGCTTCCTCCGGATGAATTTGGAAGTGTTCCCAAGTTTGGGTATTGAGCATAATTTATAATTCCTCCATTTTGGGTAGCTCCAGTCAATATCCCAGTGAGAAAAGTTTAACCTCTACCTCTGTAACTTGATCTGCCTCTTACGGTTTATCTTAATTTAGGGTTGAGCAAGAAGAGGCTAAACTTTATATCAACTTTAGGTTTTGCCAGGATTCATTAATATACATCCCCAAAAATTACCAAAGTATTTATATCTCTTAACTTTAGCTTTTTTATAATTGTCAAGCAGCCTTTGTTGGTTGTAGGCTATCATCAGTATCTGAGATATTTTTTGTTAATAAATCAATATTTATTGCGTCTTTCTTTCTCTAATTGTCAGAGAGTTCTAAATCCTATCATCCCAAATCTTGTAGCGATCGCCTTTTCGGAGAGTGATAGAAGAGGGATAACCAGGGGAAATTTTACAATAATTCATTTTATTGAATGTGTTCAAGAATAGATGGCAAAGTTTTTGGTATTTGCTACTACTCAGAAATGTATATCTGCCTTACTCAAAACTTTCCCACTGTGCAGGTTATAGCTGACTCAATTATGTCAACAGTTTTGCCTACTAAGGTAGATGTTGGTGCCATAAGTCATACCAAATCCGGTTATGAAAGCGTAGCTCCTCCCGAACGAGGCAAAAGTACATTTTCCAAATTGTCTGTCGGGTCAGGTGGCCGACAAGAGTCGGAGCTTTCTTATGTAGCTTTAGCTAAAACGCTGAGCCTGTCGGCGACAGGCTTAACAAGAATTACTTCTCTCCCATGGAACTTGACAGTTTCCCATCATTCCGCTCCAGCCTCACAAACAGCCTTTTGACTTGGTTTTTATTCCAAGTTAAAAGGCGCGAAAGATTCTTCGTCTAAGATTCTTAACAATTTTCCTGGCTTTATTCCAGTTAATCTGGCTCCATTCCAATTGTCCTTCAACGACCTTTGTCATTTTTGACATCTAACTTTTGTCGACCTTAAGTTTCTTTTGTCTGAGCGTCTTTCCCATGAGACTCAGGAGAAGTCTGCTTTCCTTTCGGTTAGGGACAAATTTAGAATCCCTATCTGTTCCATTACAGAACAGCGTTGAGCCACGAGGTGGCTCAACATGTGGCGAGGTGGCTCAAACGCTTTTTCTCCCGTCCTTTGCCCTCCAGAGAGTTCCGTCTTCGTTGCCTCTGACCTACTTAGGATTTCTGTCTTAAGACTCTTTTGGGTTTACCCTGTTGTATCGTTTGAAGTTTTTGAGATGATTGAGCCACCCCCCCGTAGAAAAGGTGGTTGTCTATTCTGGGTCAGGGATTTTGTTTTCACAAACAGATGAAGTCACACCATCTGTTTCGATCCTCTTACCTTTTTGGTCACAGCCTATCAGGGATAATTTGGCTGTTTCATGTATGACGCAGTTTAATAAACAACGCGCGACTTTGTTCACCTTTCCATCTCTTTCCCTCTTGCTCCTAACCACCAGGGATTAGGTGGTTTTGGCTACTTTTCGGCCAAAAAGGTAAGTCCTGACCTTTTTGGTCGCCGACATGAAAAGGAGTAGTCGGACTCATAGGGTCTTTTCCGTGTAGGCTCGGGATGAAAATCCCTAGGGGACTTAATGTCCCATTTCAAACGATCAGTTGCCTCCCCTTGGAGGAGCTTTCCTTACGGAATGCGTTGACTCCGCTTGAGCCTGTCGCCGACATGTTGAGTCTGTCGCCGACATGAACATGTCGGCGACAGGCTCAACAGGTCGCACATAACCATGCATGCCTCTTGCTTCTTGCCTCTTACCTTTCCTCTTAACAAAGACCCCGCCCTTACGGGCGGGGTTTAAATAAAGCTCCTCTCTAAACTGGATTTAGTATCATGTGCTCTACTACATTTGTGCTCATAAATGGGGAGCCAATATAATTCATGCTGCAAATCGAATTACTCAGAATGGTGTGTTAGTTAATTTTAAATAATGTAGATTCCGGATATAACCAAATGCTTGAGTATTTCGCAGCGCCTCGTTATCATCTCTATAAGAGTTTAATTCAATGTATTAAATTGTACCCATAATTCAATTTTACTTTTATGCATTCCCCTGGTTTAGTCTCAACAGAATCATTTGAGGATACCCCCAGAATAGCTCGTTTTATGTTGTGCGATGGGGATATTGAT
>JAJEAQ010000520.1 GCA_022822685.1 Trichodesmium sp. jk18x7bins.61 | reverse complement strand
GCTCGCTTCATTTGTCAATTCTTCTACAGAAGTTGCTGAAGCGATCGCTGCTTGAGAAAATTTTTCTGTAGATTCTTTCATTGTGCTAGTCACAGTAGATATTTCATTAGAAATTTTACTAATTTCTCTATCTACAGTTTTAGTTAAACTATCTAAATCATTCTCAACAGTAGCAGTTAAGCCACCGATTTCTCCTCCTAAAGTTTGAGTCAAACCACCAATTTCTCCTTCTAAAGTTTGAGTCAAACCACCAACTTCTGCTTGAATAATTCCTGTTATATTATCAACATCTTCTCTTACATATTGACTTAAACCCTGTAGTTCTCCTCTCACAGTTTCAGATAAGTCCGAGAGTTTTTGAGCTAGCTGAGAAGCTTGTGCGGAGGCGTTAGCTGTATTCTCCGCAATTGCTTTAACATTATTAAATAATTCTGGGTCACTATAAAGGTCAACTAAACGGATTCCTGCTCTTAACAATTCCTGTATTTCCACCCCTGGTTGCCCCTGTAAACGGTCATTATTACAGATAATTATTTCTGGACAATTAGATGCTAGGGGGCCAGCAGAGATTTCTGATTCTGCTACTCTACTCCTAGGAACAATATCTACTACTGCTATACCGATAAATGAAGATATATTTGCCTGAATAAATACATCACGAGGAATAATTAAATCTTGTGGCTTGATTTCTAGGGTAACATCTACCCCATTCGGCCCTGGTTGAATTTTGACAACTTTTCCTACATTCACACCTCGATATCTCACAGATGTGCCTAACTCCATACCAGATGCACTTTCAAATTCAACTATTACTTTGTAGCTGCGTTTGCCTAAATCCACTCCCTGAAGCCAAAGCACTAAAGCCCCAAATAAACCTAATCCTAGTAAAGTTAATAAACCTACTGAACCTTCTCTAGCTGTTCGCGATCGCATATTTTCCCCAAAAATTATTTTTGATTTATTAAACTGTGACTGTAGAAATTGGGATGAGAGAGTTGGGAGTGTAGTAACTCAGGGCAGCTTTGAAGAAAAAAAGAATAAAAGTTTCTTAATTCTAGGGTGGCAGCTATCCTGCCGGCCTCACAAGCACAAGATAGTTCTATAATCTAATCCATGACTTTTTCTGCCCTTAATCTTTGAGTTTTAGCTTTTGCATTCCACTCCCACCTCTATCCCACTAGCTGAATTGGTCCATCAATACTACCTGTAAAAAATTGTTTTACTAAAGGATTGTCCACAGTATCAATTTCATCTACAGTTCCTTCCCACTGGACTTTACCCTGGTAAAGAAATACAATTCTATCTGCGGTACGACGAATGGTACTATGTTGGTGAGTCACCATCACATAACTACTACAGCCACCATCGACATACTGTAAGTGACGGACTAAATCCTCAATTACAGTAGAAGCAATGGGGTCTAGGCCAGCTGTAGGTTCATCATATAATAATATTTCTGGATCATCATGAGGGTTCCCTGGATTAGTCATTATTGCTCTAGCAAAACTTACCCGCTTACCCATTCCACCAGATAACTCTGCTGGATAGAGATCGCCAATATTGCCTAACCCCACCATTTCCAACTTCTGCCTCACTAACTCCTTGATCTGTAGATGTGGTAATTTAGAATGTTGATGTAGTAGAAACCCAACGTTTTCTTCCACTGTTAGTGAGTCAAACAGAGCTGCATTTTGAAAGACCATACCAATAGTAATAGGGTCTTTCAAATCATCCATCCATCTGAGTCGTTGCTTTCCCTGGACATAAACTGCTCCAGCATCAGGAGTCAGTAAACCAGCAATAATTCTGAGAACAGTAGATTTACCAGTTCCAGATGGACCAATAATTGCTAAAGCTTCTCCCCGATAAATTGTTAAATTCGCTTCATTTAAAACAATATTAGACCCAAATGATTTACTCACTCCTTTGAGTTCAATTAAAGGTTCATGGTTCATAACTTATAGCTCATAGTTTACAGATCAAATGGAAGTAGTCCATTCCAAAACTATTTTGTGCTGAAGCGTCATAATACTGCCAGAACTATCTTTAATTGTAGATAGTTTTTTGATCTACTAACGGATTCAGGAGTTAGGATGGAAAAGCTAGAAAAATCCAGACTCTCTCTGCCTTATTTCTTTAATATCCCACCTTCTGCAAGGTATTCTGGGTTGACTAGGCTTAGTGAAACCTTCATTCTGACTGGTGTTGATGTTTATAGTATTTTGATACAATCCACATTTAGTACGTCAATTTGTATTACAAAAAGTAGGATAAAATTGGCAAAGATGGTTAAGTATCTATACTAAAAAAACATTTAGACTCATAGAACATAATCTTGTGAGCGATCGCTAGAGTTAAACCAGTCTAAAAATCTGAAGCATTTATCTAAATATATTTCTGTGATTAGCGTTTTCGGCTATTGCTGAGATGAGAAGCAAGTCGCCATTCATTCCCTCCTTAATTCTGCCTGACTCCTAATCTTTAAAACAACTTTTTGAAGTGCAGTATGTAGTATGCATTTTTGTCCTTAATCAAGGGAAGGCTAAAATTTCTATGTCAACTCGTTTAATGAAGAAAACCCTACGCATTCTCCTTAAAAGTAATTTTTCGATTCTGAAATATCGCAAGAGTCACTCTCGTATAGGCCAATGGTTTAAATGGCTAGCCCCTGGATTATTTGTCAAGCGGTGGTTACTCTTAAGTGCTGTTGGTGTACTACTAACTAGCTTGGGGTTGTCAATATGGACTGGCATGACCCCCATTTTTTACACTCTACAGTTACTTAAGGAATTTCTGGGGTGGATTACGACTATAGTACCTAATTATATTTCGGGGCCAATAATTATTACTTTTGGTTTGCTATTTATCTTTTGGGGTCAAAATCGTAGTCTTAACTCTATTACTCAAGTGTTAATGCCAGAGGGAGATGAGAAATTGGTGGATAGGTTACTTAACCATCGACGGCTGAATCGAGGTCCTAAGATTGTGACAGTTGGTGGTGGTACTGGTTTGTCTACTTTGTTAAGGGGTATTAAGGATTATAGTGCTAATATTACTGCTATTGTTACGGTAGCTGATGATGGTGGCTCTTCTGGTAGATTGCGCCGAGAAATAGGGGTACTGCCACCAGGAGATATTCGGAATTGTTTGGCAGCTTTGGCTAGTGAGGAAAAGTTGTTAACTGAGTTATTTCAATATCGTTTCCGTGCAGGTGATGGTTTGGTAGGTCATAGTTTTGGGAATCTCTTCCTGACAGCTATGAGTGAAGTGACTGGAGATTTAGAAAGGGCGATCGCTGCTAGTTCTCAGGTTTTAGCAGTGCAAGGCCTGGTGTTACCCGCGACTCTGACTGATGTACATTTGTGGGCAGAATTAGCTGATGGGCGATGTATTGAAGGGGAGTCTAATATTACAAAAGCAGGAGGCAAAATTGTCAAAATAGGCTGTACTCCTGAAAATCCTTCTGCTTTACCAAAAGTTTTACAAGCTATAGAAGAAGCTGACTATATTGTTATTGGCCCAGGCAGTTTATATACTAGCATCATCCCCAATTTATTAGTGTCTGAAATTGCAGAAGCGATCGCTTCTCGGAATATTCCGAGTATCTATGTCTGTAATATTATGACTCAGCCTGGAGAAACTACTGGATATAGTGTGGCTGATCATATTCATGCTATTGATGTGGCTTGTGGTAAACGATTATTTGATACGGTATTAGTTCAGAGCAAAAGTCCTTCAGCACAAGCATTAGTTCGTTATGCTCAGGAAAATTCTCATCCAGTTTTTCTTGATCGAAAAGCAGTTAAAAATTTGGGGCGGAAAATTCTGTTAATGAATATTATGCATGAGGATGAACAGACTGGTGTGATTCGCCACGACTCGATGATGTTGGCACAGGTATTGTTAAAATGGTACGAACAGGTTGAGTGTAATAAATAATACCATTTTTCTTGAAGACTTAATAAATGACTGGGCAAGAAAGAAGAAAAGGAAAAAGCTAAATCTGGCGATCGCTAGTACTGTTTTAGCCTACATTACGCACTACAAATATACTTGAATTATATTTTCAAGGAAATTAGTGGATTATAGCTTTGATTATTGAAGATTAGAATCAATATTTTTGTCCTATGTATTTGTACTGATAAAGACTGCCAGCCTTGCTTGGTAAAATTATTGGCTATAAATGTTTTCTACTTCAAAATGAAGTGCAGAATGTAGGTTTTAGGAATAGTAAAAAATTCAAAATAGGGAACACAGGTCTGAAACTCCTACCTGTGTTCCCTATTTCCCAATTCCCAGAGATTTTTGTCACAACTAAAAAAAGAGTGCTATATAAAACAGACTTTTTGAGAAATGGTATTAATTTTTCCTTATTCCTGATTTATCCTGCTCAATTTAGCAGCAATTTCATTGATAAATATAAAAAGTGTAATGACCAGCCAAGAAGTTTTTTTGTCCCTACCAAATGCAGCAGCAACTCACAATCTTGGTAAAAGTTTGGGGAAAATTTTACCTGCAGATAGTGTAATTTTATTGGAGGGAAATTTAGGTAGTGGTAAAACTACTTTGATTCAAGG
>JAJEAQ010000444.1 GCA_022822685.1 Trichodesmium sp. jk18x7bins.61 | reverse complement strand
GCTACTTTCATTTATTGGAGGATTCAAAGTAGTCTTTGAGACTGTAGCTACATTAGAAAAAATGTAGTAAGTATAAAAACGAAAATTAGTAAAAAATACTATGAAAAAGCAACACTGGCTAGATATAACTGAATATGTATGCTTCACAGGTTCAGTCTTAGGAACGATTGCCGCAGCGACTTCTGGGCAGGTAATATACGCAGCAGCACCTCTAACTCTGGCCTTCTCTGTAGGTATAGCTAATAGAAAACGACTAGATAATTTACTAGAACAACAACAAAAAGCAGACCTTACAGAACTGCAAAAATCCTTCCTAGAAGACTTAGATAGAGTTGATGGTAAAACAGCCAAACTGAAAGAAACACTGCATCTTCAAGCTCAGGAACAACAGCAGAAATTAGAAGCAACTATTTCACAGCTAACAAGTGAATTAGAAACCTTGAAACCTTGTGTAACAAAAGCTATAAGCAGCTCAGAAAATCTGCACAAAAAATTATTTGAAGTCAGACAAACCCTGGATAGGGAAACTCAACAACAAGAGAAAAAATTACAGGAGGCGATCAAGTCAGTACCAACTCAACTGCAACAACTGATTAAACGTTTAGAGCCATTAGAAAATCAACAACAAGAAATTATCAATCAACGCTTACCTTTGGCAGTTTCGGCAATTGAAGACCTACAAGCTCAAACCGCAGCCATAGCACCATTAGAAAGTAACTTTTGTAAAATCGAAACAGCTATTACTTTAGTACAAAAACGACTTGATTTGAATCCCCTTAACTTTCAAGGTAAAGTACTTAAAGATGCAGACTTCAGTAATACCTACCTCAAGCACGCCAAATTAGTAGACGCTAACCTTAGTGGTGTTAACTGGGATAGTGTTTGTTTAAATAGTGCCGCTCTAACAGATGTTGACCTCAGTAGCGCTAAGTTAATAGGTGCAGATTTGGGGGCTGCTGATCTCTCCTATGCTAATATGAATCATGCTAACCTCAGCGGAGTAGATTTATCCTCGGCTAACCTCAGCGGAGTAGATTTATCCTTTGCTAATCTCACAGACGCAGACTTAAGTAATGCTAATCTTACTGGTGCTAACCTCACAAATGCGAACCTCAGTGGGGTTATTCTTAGTGGTGCAGACTTGAGTGGAGCCGATGTCATTAATGCTAACTTGTCTTATGCTGTTCTAAGTAAGACTAATCTGAGTAATACAAATCTGTGTGGTGCTAAGTTGTTGTATGCTGAAATACATGATGTTGACTTGACTGGCACATTGATAGATAAAAACACGAAATTAGACCGGCACACCAAACAGCAATTAGAAAGCTTGAGCAATAAAACTAATGGTAAAAATCTTTATGGTAGTGCTACGAAAATAACTGATGTTAATCACAATAATCTTAATCTTAGGAGTCAGAATTTTTTAGAAGGGAAGTCAAATCAAAGAGTTGTTGTTAGGCCCTGAACTTATAATAAGTTAGGGAAATAATTAACCGCAAAAAAACTATTATGTCACAAGCTCCTTTTTCGTCAAAAGAAATAGCATCTGAAGGCATCAAACCAGAAGAATACCAAGAAATTATTAACCGCCTTTCACGCCATCCTAACAAAGCCGAGCTAGGAATGTTCGGGGTAATGTGGTCTGAACACTGCTGTTACAAAAATTCCCGCCCTCTACTCAAACAATTTCCGACAACAGGTGCAGCTTGTGGCACAGTGCGCGATCGCATTCTCGTAGGCCCAGGAGAAAATGCTGGGGTCGTAGACTTAGACAACGGCATCCGACTAGCCTTCAAAATCGAATCTCACAATCACCCATCTGCTGTCTCGCCATTCCAAGGGGCAGCTACGGGAGTCGGGGGCATTCTCCGAGACATATTCACAATGGGCGCCCGCCCGATCGCCGTCCTCAACTCCCTTCGCTTCGGCTCCCTAGAAGATGCCAAAACCAGACGCATCTTCACCGGAGTCATCTCCGGTATCTCTCACTACGGCAACTGTTTTGGTGTACCAACTGTCGGCGGAGAAATTTACTTTGACCCCGCCTATACAGGCAACCCCCTAGTTAATGTCATGGCATTGGGATTAATGGAAACTCCCGAAATTGTCAAATCAGGTGCATCCGGTATTGGCAATCCAGTCTTATATGTGGGTTCAACCACAGGTAGAGATGGTATGGGTGGAGCAAGTTTCGCCAGTGCCGAACTTAGCGATCAATCAATTGACGATCGCCCCGCCGTACAAGTAGGGGATCCATTTCTAGAAAAATGTTTAGTTGAAGCCTGTTTGGAAGCATTCAAAACAGGGGCAGTTGTCGCAGCTCAAGATATGGGAGCTGCTGGCATTACCTGTTCCACCTCAGAAATGGCAGCCAACGGCGGTGTGGGGATTGAATTTGACCTAGACAAAGTGCCAGCACGAGAAACAGGGATGATTCCCTATGAATATTTGCTCTCAGAATCTCAGGAACGGATGTTATTTGTTGCCCAAAAAGGTCGCGAACAAGAGTTAATTGATATTTTCCACCGTTGGGGGCTCCATGCAGTAGCGGCAGGAGTTGTGATTGAAAAACCGATTGTGCGAATTTTGTTTCAAGGAAAGGTGGCAGCAGAAATACCAGCTACTGCTTTAGCAGATAATACTCCGATTTATCACCGGGAGTTACTGACAGAGCCACCGGAATATGTGCTCAAAGCTTGGGAATGGAATTCGGCATCTCTACCACCATGTACGGAAGCAGGTATTAAAATTCAAGGGAATTTACAAACTTGGAATGATATTCTCCTCACTTTATTGGATACCCCAACCATCGCTTCTAAACAGTGGGTATATCAGCAATACGATTATCAAGTACAAAATAATACAGTCATGCTTCCAGGAGGTGGTGATGCTGCGGTGATTCGATTACGTCCCCAAATTCCTGATGTTGACAGCCCACCAATAACTTCAGGTGTTGCTGCGACAGTTGATTGTAATTCCCGCTTGGTTTATCTTGAACCATACACAGGTGCAAAAGCAGTAGTTGCAGAAGCTGCCCGGAATCTAAGTTGTGTAGGTGCTGAACCTGTGGCGGTGACAGATAATCTCAATTTTGGTAGCCCAGAAAAACCAGTAGGATATTGGCAACTGGCAGAGGCTTGTCGCGGTATTGCTGAAGGCTGTCGGGAGTTGGGCACACCTGTAACTGGTGGGAATGTGTCTTTGTATAATGAAACTCTGGATGCTGAAGGTAATCCCCAGTCGATTTATCCGACTCCAGTGGTGGGAATGGTAGGATTGATTCCCGATATTAATCATGTTTGTGGGCAAGGTTGGCAAGCTGAAGGCGATGTTATCTATTTAATTGGGAATTTTGGGGTTCGCTCTTTGGCAGCTTCTGAGTATTTGGTAATTGTTCATGGTTTAGTTGCTGGGAAGCCGACTGAGGTTGATTTTGATTTGGAAAGGCGGGTACAAAGAGTTTGTCGTCATGGCATTCGTCAAGGGTGGGTGCGCTCCGCTCATGATTGTGCCGAGGGTGGTTTAGCGATCGCTCTAGCTGAATCTTCTATTAGTGGGAAGTTAGGGGCTGAGATTAATTTAGAATTGTCTGATTTGTCTAGTTGCCGATGGGATGAGTTTCTATTTGGTGAGGGTGGTTGTCGAATTTTGGTTTCAGTTGCACCAGAAAATCAGACAATTTGGGAGTCATATCTTCAGGAAAATTTGCTTGGTTTTGGGGAGAAAATTGGTCTAGTGGGTAAAGCGACAGATTGTTTACAGATTTTTGTCAAAAAAAGTATTGCTTTGATTAATTTAGAGATAGAGGAGATGAGCGATCGGTTTGAAAAAGCTATTGAAAGACGGTTAAATAGGTTCTAAAGATCATTTCTAGATAATTAGACATCTCCAAGAATGAATCTGAAAGCCTGACTATGCCATAGCTAAAACCTAGTTTCTGGAGATGTCTATTAGCTATCATACTGTAGGTGGGGTGAAGCACCAGCGTAGCAATATCCCGTTAGGGGAACATAACAAAAACCTACTACGCAATCCCATTTTTTATGATTGGGACTTATATAGAACCCATTTGGGATCTTTGTGAGAGACTATAGCAGCAATGAGTAATATCATGTCCGGTAGCATCGTTGAGCCACCGGACATGATATAACAAGTGTGGCTTTCCTGCTATTAACAGTATCAAAGTTGATCACTTAACAATTAAAAAGATAGTTAACTATGTCAAACAAGCAGCCAAATCATCAGCCGGAGTTGCGATCGCCTGTAAATTATACCTCTGCTGCAACAATTCAAATACATGAGGTGAAATAAATGCTGGCATTGTTGGCCCTAAACGAATATCTTTAATTCCCAAATATAACAAGGTCAACAATACAGCTACTGCCTTCTGTTCATACCAAGACAAAATCATTGACAAGGGCAACTCATTCACACCCACATCAAAAGCCTTCGCCAAACCCAAAGCAATTTGAATTGCTGAATAGGCATCGTTACACTGACCAACATCCATCAATCGAGGTATTTCACCAATATAACCCATTTGCTTGTCAAAAAAGCGGAACTTGCCACAAGCTAAAGTCAAAACTACACAATCTTCCGGCACTTTCTCCACAAACTCTGTATAATAACTGCGACCAGGTTTCGCCCCATCACAGCCACCAACCAAAAAGAAGTGACGAATTTTGCCTGGCTTGACAGCATCAACCACAGAATCAGCAACATTCAACACCGTATTCCGGGCAAAACCAACCATCACTTGTTTCGCTGCTCCATCTTCAGTAAATCCAGGCATCAACAAAGCCTTTTGAATCACAGGCGCAAAGTCAGGTGTAATCTTCGCTGTAGCCTCCAAATGATTCATTCCTGGATATCCTACTGGGCCGATACTAAACAACTTATCCTCATAATTTTCATGGGGAGGCATCAAACAATTAGTTGTCACCACAATCGGGCCGGGAAATCTGGCAAAATCTTTAGTTTGATTCTGCCAAGCAGTGCCATAATGACCGTAGAAGTGGGGATATTTTTGTTTCAAAACTGGATAACCGTGGGCAGGCAAAAGTTCTCCATGAGTATAGATGGTAATGCCAGTATTAACGGTTTGTTTTAAAACTGCTGTGAGTTGCTTAATATCGTGACCAGAAACTAAAATTGCTTTTCCTTTCCGAGGGTTTAAGGGTACAGGGGTAGGTATGGGATGACCATAGGTATTGGTATGACCTGCATCTAGTAATTCCATTGCTTCGAGGTTAACTTCTCCCACCTGCAACGCTAAATTTACCCAGTCGTCAAAAGTGAGGTTTGGGTGATCAAGGGCGACTAAGGCTTCGGCAATAAAGTCATAAACTTTTTCATCTTCCTCGCCCAACTCTTGAGCATGGAAGGTGTAGGAAGCAACGCCCTTAATACCATAGATTACAGTTAGTTTCAGGGAGAATATATCAATGTTACTACCAGATTGAGCGATAAGTTTTAGGGAAGCATTTTGACCTTGCAGAGATAAACTTTCGGTGTAGTCTGGTTCATAATTGGCTAGGGCAGACCATGTAGGGGATGTACTTGTAGTTTGTTGGATTTTGGTTTTGAGATTTTCTCGGTGAGCAATCGCCTGTTTGATATATTTAGCAAAGCTTTTTTTGTTAAAATTAACATTTGTCATTGTCGCAAAGACTGACTCACAGATAAAAACATCTATTTCTCGAGTAGGAATATTTAACTCTTTTGCCTGGAGTCTCACTTCTGCCAACCCCCGCAGGCAATAGATTAATAAGTCCTGTATAGCATTGAGGTCGGGACTTTTGCCACAAGCTCCCCACTGATGGCATCCTTGACCACTAGCTGTTTGTTCGCATTGCTCGCAAAACATAATTTTTTTCTCCCGTGTAGTTTGTTATGGGATGTTTTTATTTTAATGACTAGCAATAAATATTGTCCTTGACTTAAGTCAAGAAAAATATTATTCTTCGCTTAATTACTTATAGTTTGTAGTTGAGCTTTAGCCTCGATTATCCTTATCCATTATTTCCTATCCCCTAATTCAAAAAAAAATTATCCGTTATCAGGTATCAGCCATCAGTTAATTTTTAACTGTTTCGAGTAATTTATGGAGATGTTTAATGAATGATCGGATATCAGAAATAACTCGATTTATAGCTCATATTCAAATGTTTAGTAATCTACCTCCAGAGAATTTGGAAGCTGTAGCAAAAGTAGCGATCGCTAAAACCTATCAAAAACAAGAAGTGATTTTTTGGGAAGGAGAAGCAGGTATGGGCTTTTTCATTATTTTGTCTGGTAAGGTCAAAGTTTTTAAATTTTCTCCCGCCGGAAAAGAACAAATTTTACATATATTTGGCAGTGGAGAAAATTTTGCTGAAGTACCAGCATTCGATGGGAAATGTTATCCCGCTTCTGCTGAAGCATTGACAACAACTGAGTTATTATTTTTTCCTAGAAAAGCATTTTTAGAACTTTTGGAAAAGCAGCCGACTATTGCGATTAATATGTTGGCAATTTTTGCCCGATATTTACGCAGATTTGCCCAACTCATCGAAGATTTATCCCTAAAAGAAGTACCTGGAAGATTAGCAGTTTATTTGTTGGAATTAAGCGATCGCTCTCCTAATCCATCGGTAGTTAAACTGGATCTGACTAAAGCACAATTATCTGCATTACTAGGTACTGTTCCTGAAACTCTTTCCAGAGTTTTTGCTAAGTTGAGCGAACAGGGATTAATTTCTCTAAATGGCACTTCAGTTAAGTTACTAAACCTTCAAGCTTTAAAGGTATTATCAGCGGAAAAAAGACATTCATTTTAACAGAAGTAATACCAATTTTATCTAATAAGTGCTATGGGTGAGTGAGACTACGAACTTAATTAAAATGACTATAATTATGATTAACCATCTTTTTTTGTTCAATGAAAGCTTGATTCGATTTTCAAAAAATATTTGAAACCATTTTGCTACTCTACTTCATAATTCTCGAATCTTCCATATTATTTCAATTGTTTGCAACCCTTCATAAAGGAAATTTCATCGAGAGAGAGGTACAGACTGAGATGTCAATATGCCCCCCCTACAAAGGTTAGATAGTTAATATCTGTATCTCATGTATTTTGAATTTGCTGTATTAAAAGATTTGAGCATCAGAAAAAATCTTAGCGGATGAAGGTTTATCAAGATTAGAAAGGATTTCAATGATGTGAATCATTTTACTTTCAGCGGCTGGTTTAATATTATAATTAGCAAACATTCTCATGATTTTCTTTTTCTTATATTTAGAAAAGATTTCAATGGTTTCTTCTTGAAGATTACAATGTTTCTTAACAAATTCATTTTTTTCAAAATTAGAACTCATTTTAAGGTATTTAAGTCTTTCTAATAATTTTTCTTCCTGAAAGGCGTAAAATATTTTCTTAAAACCCTTTATATTTTTTTGATAAAGCTTCAAAACTTTTTTAATGTTTCTATTTTTATCAGGATGAGAAATGAATCCAATGATTTTATTTTCTTTAAGATTAGAAATAATTTCAATGATTTCATTTTCATTAAGGTTACCAAGGATTTTAAATAATTTATTTTCATCAAGGTTAGGAAAAAGGATTTGAAATACTTTATCCTCATAAAGACTAGAATAGATTTTAAGGGTTTTATTTTTATCAAGAAGATTAGAAGACGATCGCACTGTACCATCAATGGGTGGCAGCGTCAAATTTTAAACTTGAGGGGTTTTAGCTTTAGGGGTTTGAACTGGAGCACTAATAGGTGGCAGCGTCAATTGAGATTTAGCTTTAGGGGTTTCAGCTTTAGAGGTTTCAGCTTTAGAGGTTTTAGCTTTAGAGGTTTTAGCTTTAGGGGTTTGAACTGAAACACTAATAGGTGGCTCGATTTCAACTTGCTCGAATAGCAGGGTTTCAACTTCATCCTTAAACTTGACTTGCTTTTTTTGGCATCAGTTGGATAGTGTCTAAACTTCTTGACAAAGCTTTTGATATACTTTTATATTCAACTTTTGAGGGTTTTATTTGCTGAGTTACTTCTCTTTTCTGTTCTACTATTGGCTTTTTTGTCTTCTGTGAGAATTGAATCGCTTTTTTTGTTGTAGGTATATGTACTGGGAACATTTAGAACTCCTTAAAATTAGTTTTACATTTTTTCTACATAGAGGCACGCGCTCCGTATTATTTATACTATAGTAATTTTTTATGGAACTAGGTAATCCAGTTACAAATTTATTAAATTTACTCTTTCTTTTCTCCTTTTGATAACAGAAGTAGATGATTTATCCAAACCAAAGCCTTTTCCCATTTTTTTTCTCTAAAACTTTTTAAAAATTGATAATTTTAATCAAATATTTCATAAAGACATTAGAAAAGTCTCAGTTTGTTGCTTGATAGCGATCGCTCCTTCCCGCCAGGCATGTTAAAAGTATCTTGCTCCTATGGGTGAGGTAGACGCTCAAACTATGAATTTTATCCAGAGCGCAGCGACTTAAAAATCAGGAAAAAAATATTAGCTCTGAGGTAAAAGATTGCTCAATAATATCTATAAAAGGCAAGAAGCACAAATATCAATAGCAACTAAAACAAACCTTCATCCAGTTAAGGCATCTAAATCAGGATCTGGCAAAGCTTGCTGTACTTCAATTTCTTCATTGTATTTAATAGATAAATTCTCGCTATTCAAATTTTTTGGGAAAATATTTTTGCTACTTTTGCGCCGACTATAATCTTGTAATCTCAGCAATTCCTGCTGATAAACCGAAATAATTTTTGTCAGAGACTCAGCCACTTCATCCCAACTTTCATCATCCACTATTTTTTCAGCAATACCTTGGAATAAATCTCCACCTTGGTGATTTTGAACATACTTTTTCAGCAATTTCCCAGACTTTTGTAAAGCAGCCTGATAAGCTTCTCCATCAGACCACCAAAGTCCGGGCTGATTCAATAACCAAGTCAAAATATACTCTTGGGCGTGTTGCTCTTTCACCCAATTAGCAAGATACCTTAATTCATCCATATATTTCCTCTTTGGACTAGGAAGTTGATGAGAATAATTTAGCTTCACCTAAATACGTTAATTAACATATCATAATTCCTTCCTGATGTATATCTAGGTTGAATTAGATCTTAGAATCATCAAACGAATATCTATAACACTTTACACTTTAAATCTTAAAAAAAACCTTGACTGGAAAAAGTAAAAAAAAAACCCTGTAATCTAAAAACGGTACTTAAAGTAGAGAAATATTAGTAGGTTAAGTAAAAATCTATGGGACAGCAAAAATTTGGCGTAATAGGTCTAGCTGTAATGGGAGAAAACCTAGCTCTTAACGTAGAGCGTAACGGATTCCCTATCTCAGTATACAATCGTAGTGGCGATAAAACTGACAAATTTATGGCAGAGCGGGCACAAGGTAAAAATGTCCATGCTGCCCACACCTTAGAAGATTTCGTTCAATCCCTAGAACGACCCCGTAGAATCCTAGTGATGGTAAAAGCAGGAGATCCAGTCGATAAAGTTATCGAACAACTGAAGCCCCTGCTAGACAAAGACGATATGATTATTGACGGTGGTAACTCCCTCTACGAAGATACAGAACGTCGCACTAGAGATTTAGAAGCCACTGGCTTAGGTTTCATGGGGATGGGAGTTAGTGGTGGTGAAGAAGGTGCTTTATGGGGACCTAGCTTAATGCCTGGTGGTACAGAGGCTTCATACAAAGAATTAGCACCGATCCTGACCAAAATTGCAGCTCAAGTTGATGACGGCCCTTGTGTCACCTACATCGGTCCCGGTGGGGCTGGTCATTATGTGAAAATGGTACACAACGGCATTGAGTACGGCGATATGCAGTTAATTGCTGAAGCCTATGACTTACTGAAAAATGCTGTTGGAGTTAGCAATGAACAACTCCATGAAATTTTTGCTGAGTGGAACACTGCTGATGAGTTAAATTCTTTCTTAATTGAAATTACAGCCGACATCTTCACAAAGAAAGATACCGAGACTAGGAATCACCTAGTTGACATGATTGTTGACTCTGCTGGGCAAAAAGGTACAGGCAGATGGACAGTAATTAATGCCTTGGAGTTGGGTGTTGCTGTGCCCACGATTACGGCTGCTGTTAATGCTAGGATTATGTCTGGTATAAAGGATGAGCGTGTAGCTGCTTCTCAGCAATTGAATGGCCCTAGTGTCAATTATATTTGCAATACCAAATCAATGATTAATCAGGTGCGGGATGCTTTGTATTGTTCTAAGATTTGTTCTTATGCTCAGGGTATGGCATTGTTGAGTGCAGCATCCAAGGAGTTTAACTACAATCTGAATTTAGGTGAGTGTGCGCGCATCTGGAAAGGTGGTTGTATTATTCGGGCTGGATTCTTGAATAAGATTAAGAAGGCTTTTGATGAAAATTCGAGTTTGCCTAACTTATTATTAGCCCCAGAGTTTAAGCAGACTATCCTAGATCGCCAGAATGCTTGGCGAAAAGTTGTTTGTACTGCTGGTAAATTAGGAATACCTGTACCTGCCTTTAGTGCTTCTCTAGATTATTTTGATAGTTACCGTTGTGCAACTCTACCCCAAAACTTGACTCAAGCTCAACGGGATTATTTTGGTGCTCATACTTATGAGCGTATTGATAAGCCTCGCGGTGAGTTCATACATACAGAGTGGACTAAGTAATAAATAGTTTTTTCTGCTCACAAATTAAGCGATCGCTCCTTTTTTTCTGATAGAGCGATCGCTATATTAAATTCAAACTAGATGGCCAGACTATATATAGATTTTATAACGACAAGACTTAGGCAAAGGCACTATTTGTAGTAGCAATGTCCCGAATCTTGATGATTTTTTACCCTATGTATAGCGGGAGTGTATAATTCGTGATCTAAAAATTTCCCATCTACTGATAATTCTTAATCGATTAGCCAATAACCGTTTTGTCGCCAATATTGTTCCATTAAGGCTACTTCCAAGTCATATTGTTGAATCCAACCTTTAAACAATAATAGTTCTCCAAGTTTCTGACGGTACGAAACCCGAATTTTTAATGCTACAGCTAATTGAAATTGGGAAATCAATTGTCTTCGCATTAGAATTTCGCCTATTTTCATCATCATATTTTGCTTTTTTTTGAGATTGATTTGGTTTTGTATAGACACCCTAATAGTTGACTGTATTGGAAGATACCAATAGTCAGATAAAGATTCTGTATGCTAAAGCTAAAACTTTTACTATAAATAAGTTATTTCCATAACTTATTTCAGCTAACTCCCTCGGTGTCTGGAGAAAAGCTGACAAAACAATAATAGTTGGACGCGATTATCAGAAATTTATTTCAGTCTGAACGCAGATTTTTCTTAGACTACGACTGATTGCCAAACTCAGTCATCTCTAATACTAAATCCATCGCTCAAAAGGTACTTTTTTTAATTTCCTTAACACTGTGCTTTCTGCTTTACTTATCTAAAAATATTCAGTCGGCAAGAAAACTCCTATGCTATGCTTTACCGCAGGCTGCGCCCACAACTACGGGATGAAAAACAACCCAGCGACTTCAGTGGCAGTCCTATTAAGGGGTTGGGGGATTACTCCTCCTAGAACACCCATTTCAGGGGTAAACTTTTGTCGCACTTTTCATGTGGCGAGGTGCCGTTTTTTTGCTAAGCGCAAAGCTTTGCTAAAGACTGTCACCAACATGAAATGCTCCGCGACATGAAAAGCGTTTGCGCAGCATTCCATAAGGAAAGCTTGGCGAAGCGCAAAAACGCCTTTCATGTCGGCAGTAGCCGAAATGTTATCGGTCGGTACTGTCGTGACAGCAGGAGTTTCACCCACGCTTATGTGTTTAATTTTCCGGTTCTAGAACATTAATCTGGCAACGCATCCGGGGATGAAGGAACTTAAACCCTTACCAATAACGTAGACCTCTTACGGTCTTAAACT